>NZ_JBGLYU010000138.1:0-236 GCF_047304235.1 Variovorax sp. Varisp36 | reverse complement strand
GTCTCCCATGGCCGAACAATCGGAGCGCATGGGTCCAGATCGAACGCCCCTAGTACGCGCAGGATCTCGGGCGGCGTAAGCCACTCGTCGTTCTTCATGTTGGCGGATTGATGGGCGGACAGACTCACGTTACTCACCCTCAAACCAAGCCACCACATCCCACGCAACCCACCGTGGCTGTTTCGAGCGCGGCACCGGGGGAGGGAATCCCGGCTGGCACACGATCTGCTGGGCAA
>NZ_JBGLYU010000137.1:0-237 GCF_047304235.1 Variovorax sp. Varisp36 | reverse complement strand
CGGATGCCCGAGGGTGGCGTCGACAGCTAGAGCCTGCAGATAATTGCGAGCCCACCTCCATCTACGGACACGCCATGACCCTGTCTGCCTACCTGCTCTTCCTGCCGGCCTGCTTCTCCATCAACATGGCTTTCGGCCCCAACAACCTGCTTTCGGTGACAAATGGTGCCAGGCACGGCGTGTCGCCGGCGGTGATCGCGGCCAGAGGCCGTCGCGCGGCCGTCGCGATCATGCTAG
>NZ_JBGLYU010000136.1:0-238 GCF_047304235.1 Variovorax sp. Varisp36 | reverse complement strand
GTGCAGTATAGTTTTGTGGTTGATTATGTTAGGAGGATGGGAAATGAATATCCATGAGTATCAAGGAAAAGAACTACTCAGAAAATATGGGGTTGCAGTACCAAACGGTCGAGTAGCTTTTACTGTTGAAGAAGCAGTTGAAGCAGCAAAGGAATTAGGTTCACAAGTATCAGTGGTGAAAGCACAAATCCATGCTGGTGGACGCGGTAAAGCGGGCGGTGTCAAAGTAGCAAAAAAC
>NZ_JBGLYU010000135.1:0-239 GCF_047304235.1 Variovorax sp. Varisp36 | reverse complement strand
ATGTGCGGCCGGGCGGCGTGGGTGGATTTGCCATGAATCACTACGTCGAATTCATCGCTGGAAGCGGTGCTGGCACCGCGCGTCAGGGCGATTTCTCCTGCGGCCAGCTCTGGCTTATTGTGCAGCGTGATCGCCACATCAATGCCGTCCGCTGCGCCGGCAGCAATCATGGCTTGCGCGCCGCTCTCTGGCGTCTCTTCGGCCGGCTGAAAAATCAGCCGCACCGTGCCGTGCAGCTG
>NZ_JBGLYU010000134.1:0-239 GCF_047304235.1 Variovorax sp. Varisp36 | reverse complement strand
CAACCGGGAGATCCGCACGCTTTTCAATATCGACCAGACGACGTTGCCCTACGTTGACAAGCCGGCTTACGAGGATGCGGTAAAGCAGGATGGCAGTGTTCAGGAAAGAGGATATACCGAGGCGGACAACCGCAGGTTGCGCACCCGGTTCAACGACTTTCTATTGAAGATGCGGGACAACCTCGTTCCCGTGCGCTCGGACGGTAGCGGAGTTCCTCATTACGAGACGGACAAAGATG
>NZ_JBGLYU010000133.1:0-244 GCF_047304235.1 Variovorax sp. Varisp36 | reverse complement strand
GACCGAAATCAGAGAACGAATGTCGGTGGCCGACATGTCACGGCCTTCACCACAGGCCTCGACCTGAAATCGCACGAGCACAGTGAAATGGTCAGACACCGATTCGGCAAAGTCGACGTATTTCTCCACCAGAAGAATCGATAGCTGCCCCTTGTGCGAGGCGATGACGGCCTTGATCTCCTGCACGATGGAGGGCTTGATGCCTTCCGTGGGTTCATCGAGAATCATCAGCGTTGGCTGGGTC
>NZ_JBGLYU010000132.1:0-245 GCF_047304235.1 Variovorax sp. Varisp36 | reverse complement strand
ACAGAGTCCCGTGAAGGCTAACCACACGACCCCAACCCACCATAAAATAAACAACCCGCAATTGCGCTAAATCCAAAAACCCCAACAAAACAAAGAACACAAACAAAAAACCAAAAAAACATAAACGTTTTTGGCAAAGAGCGCGGCGGGGACCAGCCGCCCCAACGCCCCCCCCCCCAGGGAGAAACCACAGAACGGTTTGTTTATTTTAAGCCCCACCCCACCCACCCCCCCCCCGGGGAGGG
>NZ_JBGLYU010000131.1:0-246 GCF_047304235.1 Variovorax sp. Varisp36 | reverse complement strand
TGGCGCTGCGCCCGGGCGCGCTGGCGCTGCAAACCTACCGGCTGTTCGCCCCCCCGCGCTATGTGTGGGTCGCTCGAGGCGTGTTGTGCGCGGGCGCCATGGTGGCTCTCCGCATCGGGCTTTTGTTGGGGGTCGGGGGGGTGGGGCGTGTTATCCCGCCCTGGGCTCATTGTCTATGATTACGTGTGGGGGGGGGTGCGGCCCTTGTGCGGGTGGGCCGTGCCCGCTGGTGGCCTGGGCCTCCAC
>NZ_JBGLYU010000130.1:0-246 GCF_047304235.1 Variovorax sp. Varisp36 | reverse complement strand
GCCATTCCGAGTCCAGAATCGAATACCACGCCGTGTCACGGTTCTGACCCTTGACCACCATGTGCTGGCGGAACAACCCCTAAAAACTGAACCCCAACCGTACTGCTGCGTACTTGGAGCGAGCGGGGCCGTTGTTGCACTTCCATTCCAGACGCCGGTAACCCAGCGCAAAGGCTTCCCTGGCCAGCAGGTAAACCGCCTCGGTGCTTTTCGGTGAACGCTGCATCGGTGCGCCGAAGGTCACAT
>NZ_JBGLYU010000129.1:0-248 GCF_047304235.1 Variovorax sp. Varisp36 | reverse complement strand
GCACAGTCAATCTGAGGCGGGGGGGGGGGCAGACAGGCGGGCGAGGAGATCGGGGGGGGGGCGGCCACGTAGTAGTAAAAAATGGTGGGGGTGCGGACGAGCGGGGGGGGGGGGGTCACGGTGGGGGCGGGGGGGTGGAGTTGGGGTTGGAAGTATGAAAAAGCCCGGACCCCGTCCAAAAAAAGAGTTAGCGCGGCAATGAACGCCCCGTTTTTTTTTTAAATAAATTAATAAAAAACCAAAAAAAA
>NZ_JBGLYU010000012.1:0-122090 GCF_047304235.1 Variovorax sp. Varisp36 | reverse complement strand
TCAGGCAACAGGCCCTGGATGCGGCGGCTGCGCTGCGCTGGCAAAGGATCGACCTTCGCGGCAATGCCGACATCGCGCGCGCGCTGGCCGGCTGGATCGCCGCGGGCGTACTGGCACTGCTGCTGATCGGCATGGCGGGCCAGTGGGCCGCGAGGCGCGAGGCGAACTTCCAGGCCGACTCGATCCGCCGCGCCATGGAAGTCCATGTGCTGGGCCTGCGCGACGCCGCCGGCAAGTACAGCTACCTGCCATTCACCGCGAGCCTGCATCCGGACGTGCTGGCCGCGCTGGCCCATCCCCAGGACGCGGCCGTGAAGCAGCGCGCCAACCGCTATATCGAGGAGGTGAACCGGCAGGCGGGCTCCGACGCGCTCTACCTCATCGACCTGCAGGGCCTTACGCTGGCGGCCAGCAACTGGGCAACGCCGCAGAGCTTCGTCGGCGAGTCGTATGCCAACCGCCCCTACTTCCGCGACGCGCGCGCGGGGCGCAACGGCCTGTTCTACGGCGTGGGCCAGACCACCGGCGAGCCGGGGCTCTTCATCTCCGCGCCGGTGCGGCCCGACGGCGGCGCCGTGCTGGGCGTGGTGACGGTGAAGGTCAGCCTGCGCCAGCTGCAGGAAGCCTGGACCTTCTCGCGCGACCCGATCCTGCTGACCGACGCGCGCGGCATCGTGTTCCTGAGCTCGGTGCCGCCGTGGATGTATCAGGCCACGCGCGCGCTGGGCGCAGCGGAACTCGACGGCATGCAGCGCGACCAGCAGTACGGCGCGCGCACCAGCTTCGCGGCACTGCCGTGGAAGGTGGAGCGTGGCGAAGGCGAGCCCGGCTACCTCGTGCGCACCGACATCGGCGGCCAGCCGCGCCGCTTCCTCGCAGTGGACGAGCCGCTGCCCGACCTGGGCTGGACGCTGACGGTGATGGCCGACCACGCCGAAGTCACCCGCGCACGCGAGCGCACCTGGATGCTGGGCCTGCTGTGCGCCGGCGTGCTGCTGCTGGGCGGCCTGTACTGGCAGCTGCGCGAACGCCGCTTCGCCGAGCAGCGCGATGCACGGCGCGACCTGGAGCTGCGCGTGCGCGAGCGCACCCACGAGCTCGACGAGGCCCACGCGTTCCGCAAGGCGATGGAAGACTCGCTGTTGGTGGGCATGCGCGCACGCGACCTGGAGGGCCGCATCATCTACGTCAACCCGGCCTTCTGCGAGATGACCGGCTACGACGCCGACGAACTGCTCGGCAAGCTGCCGCCCTACCCCTACTGGCACCCCGACGACGTGGCGCAGCACTGGCGCCAGTACGACGCCATGATGAGCGGCCAGCCCGCGCGCTCGGGCTTCGAGTCGCGCCTGCGGCACCGCGACGGGCACGACGTGATCACCATGGTCTACACCGCCGCGCTGATCGACGCCGATGGCCAGCACAGCGGCTGGATGAGCTCGGTGGTGGACATCACCGAGCAGAAGCGCGCCGAGCTGCGCCAGCGCCAGAACGACGAGCAGCTGCAGCACGCCCAACGCCTGGCCAGCCTCGGCGAGATGGCCTCCACGCTGGCCCACGAGCTGAACCAGCCGCTGATGGCGCTGAGCAATTTTGCGAGCGCGGCCAAGGCCTTCGCGGAACAGGGCAACCAGCAGCTGCTGGTCAGCAGCCTCGACGAGACCATGGCGCAGGCCCAGCGCAGCGCCGAGATCGTGCGGCGCATCCGCGGCTTCGTGCGCCAGCGCACCGTGGGCACCGAGGACTGCGCGGTGGCGGCGCTGGTGGCGAACGCGCTGGCGCTGCTGCAGGGCGAGATGCGGATGCGGCAGGCGCGTGCCGAAGTCCGCATACCGGCGGGGCTGCCCGAGGTGCGCGGCGACCGCGTGCTGCTCGAGCAGGTGTTGCTGAACCTGCTGTCCAACAGCTTGCAGGCGATGCAGGCCACGCCGCCGGAACAGCGGCTCGTGGAGGTCGAGGCCGAGGTGCTGGCAGGACGCATGCACATCCGCGTGGCCGACCGCGGGCCGGGCATCGATGCAGCGCTGGCCGAGCAGGTGTTCGCGCCCTTCTTCACCACCAAGACCGGCGGACTGGGGCTGGGCCTGAACATCTGCCGCACCATCGTCGAGGCCCATCGCGGCCGGCTGTCCTTTGCCAACCGGGACGGCGGAGGCACGGTTTTCACCCTCGAGCTGGAGATCTCACCCCCATGAACGCTCTTGCCAACAACCTGTGCGTGGTGGACGACGACGAGGCCGTGCGCCGCTCGCTGGGCCTCCTGCTGCTGTCGCGCGGCTACGCGGTGCAGACCTTTGCCTCGGGCGAGGCCTTCCTGGCCGGCGCCGACCTGCAGCGCGCAGGCTGCGTGATCCTCGACCTGCGCATGGAGGGCGTGAGCGGGCTGCAGGTGTTCGATGCATTGCGCGCGCAGGACAGCCCGCTGGTCGTGATCTTCCTGTCCGGCCACGGCGACATTCCGATGGCCGTCGAGGCGGTGCAGAACGGCGCCTTCGGCTGGCTCGAGAAGCCCTGCAACGACGAGCGCCTGCTCGACAGCATCGCCCGGGCCCTGCAGCGCGCCGGCGAGATCGCCGTGCGCCGGCAGGCCCGCCAGGCCGCGCAGGCGCTGTGGGACAAGCTCACGCCGCGCGAGATGCAGGTCGCCCGGCTGGTCGCCGAGGGCAAGCCCAACAAGCAGATCGCCCTGGAACTCGCGCCGCTGGAGCAGCGCACGGTGGAAACGCACCGCGCCCACGTGTTCGCCAAGCTGGGGCTCGCGAACAGCCACCAGCTCGACCGGTTCCTGCGGGAACACGGGCTGTAGTCCTTTCTAGGTATTTACCCTTGCGTACCGATACGTAGCCGCGCGGCGGGCGGCTACGGACGACAGCGCGCCGGCGGCCGGACAGACTTGCCGGTACGGTCTCGCGCGGCTTTGCGGCGGGCCGCAGCCAGAGACAAGGACACCTTTCCATGACCAACATCGCCAGTGCGAGCGTCGGCGCCTCCGGCCCGGACGCGACCGCCAACAACACGCCGTATACCTTCGAAGAAAAGCGCAAGCGCATCTTCGCCATCTTCGCCGCCTCGTCCGGCAACCTGGTGGAATGGTTCGACTTCTACGTCTACGCCTTCTGCGCCATCTACTTCGCGCCGGCCTTCTTCCCCAAGTCGGACCCGACCGTGCAGCTGCTGAACACCGCCGGCGTGTTCGCCGCCGGCTTCCTGATGCGCCCTATCGGCGGCTGGCTGTTCGGCCGCCTGGCCGACCGCAAGGGCCGCAAGACATCGATGGTCACTTCGGTCGTCATGATGTGCGTGGGCTCTCTGATCATCGCCTGCCTGCCCACCTACGCGCAGATCGGCGCCGCCGCGCCCGCGCTGCTGCTGGCCGCGCGGCTGCTGCAGGGCCTGTCGGTCGGCGGCGAATACGGCACCACCGCCACCTACATGAGCGAAGTGGCCATGCGCGGCCAGCGCGGCTTCTTCTCGTCGTTCCAGTACGTCACGCTGATCGGCGGCCAGCTGCTGGCCGTGGTGGTGGTCGTGGTGCTGCAGCAGGTGCTCGACGAGGCCGAGCTCAAGAGCTGGGGCTGGCGCATTCCGTTCGTGCTCGGTGCCGTGGCTGCCGTGGTGGCCCTCATGCTGCGCCGCACGCTGACAGAGACCGCCAGCACCAAGACCCGCGCCGCCAAGGGCGCCGGCACCATGCGCGAGCTGTTCACGAACCACAAGCGCGCCTTCTTCGTGGTGCTGGGCTACACGGCCGGCGGCTCGCTGATCTTCTACACCTTCACCACCTACATGCAGAAGTACCTGGTGAACTCGGCAGGCATGTCGATCAAGACCGCCAGCAACGTGATGACGGCCTGCCTGTTCATCTACATGTGCATGCAGCCGGTGTTCGGCGCGCTGTCCGACCGCATCGGCCGGCGCAACAACATGCTGCTGTTCGGGGCGCTGGGTGCGCTGATGACGGTGCCGGTGCTGAGCAACCTGCAGAGCGTCGGCAGCCCGCTGGCGGCGGGCGTGCTCATCACGCTCGCGCTGGCGGTGGTGAGCTTCTACACCTCGATCAGCGGCATCGTGAAGGCCGAGATGTTCCCGCCCGAGATCCGCGCGCTGGGCGTGGGGCTGTCCTACGCGGTCGGCAATGCGATCTTCGGCGGCAGCGCGGAGTACGTGGCGCTGGGGCTGAAGTCGATCGGGCACGAGCCGTACTTCTACTGGTACGTGACGGCGATGATGGGCGTGGTGTTCCTGGTGAGCCTGCTGCTGCCGAAGCAGGCGACGTACCTGCACCACGACAAGTAGACAGTGCTTCAGCGGGCGGCACCCTGCGCGGCCAGCGCCAGGGTCCGCTTCGCGATGCTGACGAGGTGGATCTGGCTCGTTCCCTCGTAGAGGCGGAACAGCCGAACATCGCGATAGAAGCGCTCGGCCACGTTGCCGGCGATGAAGCCGCTGCCGCCGAAGACCTGCACGGCCCGGTCGGCGACGCGGCCGCACATCTCGGAGGCGAACAGCTTGCACATCGACGCTTCCATCGTCACGTCGATGCCCTCGTCCCTCTTGCGCGCCGTCTCCAGCACCAGCGCGCGCGCCGCATGCACCTCGGTGTTGCTCTCGGCAATCATCTGCTGCACCAGCTGGAAGTCGCCGATGGGCTGGCCGAACTGCCGGCGCGACTGCGCCTGCCGCGCCATTTCCTCCACCAGCCGGATCGCAGGGCCGATGCACAGCGCGGCGAGATTGATGCGCTGCTTGTTCAGCGTTTTCATCGCCGTGCGAAAGCCCTGCCCTTCGACGCCGCCGACGATGGCCGAGGCCGGCACGCGCACACCTTCCAGCCTGACCTCGCCCACCGGCGAGCCGTGCTGGCCCATCTTGCGGTAGGGCTGCGAGGTCGACAGGCCGGACGCGCCGCGCTCAATCAGGAAGGCGCTGATGCCGGCCGCGCCCTTCGCGTTCGGGTCGGTCCGGGCGAACACGGTGAACAGGTTCGCAACCGGCGCGTTGGTGATGAAGCATTTCTGCCCGGTGATGACGAAGCTGTCGCCGTCGCGCACCGCCACCGTCTTCTGCGCCGTGGCGTCCGATCCGGCCTCGGGCTCGGTGAGCGCGAAGCAGCCGGTCAGCTCGCCGCTGGCCAGCCGCGGCAGGTAATGGCGCTGCTGCTCGGGCGTGCCGTCGACCACGAGCGACTCCGATGCGATGCCGGTGTTGCCTCCGAAGCGCGCACGGAATGCAGTCGCGACCTGCGACACCTCGAGGTTCACCAGCGTCAGTTCCTCGGTGGTCAGGCCGGCGCCGCCGAAAGCCTCGGGGATGCTGTGGCCGAACAGGCCGATCTCGCGCATGCGCTGGACGACCGGTTCGGGAATCAGGTCGTCACGGTCGAGCTGCTCCTCCAGCGGCAGGCATTCGTCATGGATGAACCGGCGCACCTCGGCGAGCATGGCCTGGAATTTCTCGCGGTCCCTGATCATGGTTTCGCCTCGTTGTCCGCCGCGCGCACATCCCGCAAGAGCGCATAAAGCATGTCGTTGGGCGCCGCGCAGCCGGCCGGCTGGCGCGCGCCGAACAGCACGGCGTCGCTGCGTGTGAGCTCGGGCCGTTCGCGCTCCTCGATCCAGTCGTACACCACCGTGCGCGCGGCGATGCGCCATTCGCCCTGGCGGCGCTCGAAGCGGTCGAGGTAGCGTCCGCACAGCAGGGTGCGCTTCGCGGGCGCATCGGCAGGGGCCTGCAGTGCGAAGAAGCCGCTCTCCACCGCAGCCACGTCGCCATGCAGCTCGATCGCGATGTTGTTCACCTGGTGCACGCGCCGCCCGCCCTGGCGCAACCGCTGCAGCGCCTGCGCGATGAAGCCGTCGGCGCTGCCGTTCCAGGCGCCATGGCAGTCGGTGGCGTCTTCCCAGTAGGCCGAGCGCAGGGCCTCTTCGTCGACGCGGTCGATGCCGCGGCAGTAGCGGTAGAGGCACTCGCGGATCGCCTCGCGATCGAGCAGCGCCTGCAGCGGTGCGCGCGGGTTCATGCCGCCGGGGCCGCTGGCGCCGCGGCGCGTTTGAACAGCTGCATCACGTTGCCTTCCGGGTCGCGCAGCGACATCACCGCGCCGTGCGCGCCCATGTCGCGCGTGCCGATCACCTCGCCGCCTGCGCCGGTGATGCGCTCCTGCG
Organism: Variovorax sp. Varisp36; assembly: GCF_047304235.1. Taxonomy (NCBI): domain Bacteria; kingdom Pseudomonadati; phylum Pseudomonadota; class Betaproteobacteria; order Burkholderiales; family Comamonadaceae; genus Variovorax; species Variovorax sp. Varisp36. The sequence continues at coordinate 115,926 of NZ_JBGLYU010000012.1, read as the reverse complement.
CACCGGCGAAGTCGCTCACCTCGAACACCATCACCACGCCGGAGGTCGCCGGCGCGGCCTCTTCGGCACAGGCCAGCGCCACGCTGGTGTTGCCCACGCCGTACTGGAACCAGCGGTCCTTGTCGCGGAACTTGAGCTTCAGCCCCAGTGCCGATTCGTAGAAGGCATGCAGCTCGGCCGGGCGTTGCGCCACCACGTACACGTTCTGCAGGCGCTGGGGAGAAATGTCCTCGGCGCTCACAGCGAGGTCTCCGATGCGCCGCCGTCCAGTCGGATCACCTCCGCGTTGACGAAGCGCGAGCCGTCGCCGGCCAGGAAGCAGATGGCGTCCGCAATGTCTTCCACGGTGCCGAGCCGGCCCAGCGGCGTGCGCGCGATGCGCCTGGCGTCGAGCTCGGCGTTGCGGTGCTTGGCCGTGCCTTCGGTCGGCACCGCGCCGGGCGCCACGGCGTTCACGCGGATGCGGCGCGCGCCCAGGTCGGCCGCCGCGGCGCGGGTGATGCCGAGCACGCCGGCCTTCAGGCCGCTGTAGACCACCGATCGCGCGGGCGACTTGAAGCCGGCGATGGAGGCCACGTTGATGATGGCGCCGCCGCGTTCCGGGTCCATCGCCTCGGCCGCGGCCTGGATGCCCCAGATCACCGACTTGAAGCCGATGTCGACCATGCGGTCCATCACCTCGGGCGTGATTTCCATCAGCGGCTGGTAGCGCACCCAGGCCGCGTTGTTGACCATCACGTCGAGCCGGCCCGCCTCGCCGGCCAGGCGCTGCACCGCCAGGCGCATGCCTTCGCGGCTCGAGACGTCCTGCGGCACCGCCACGGCCTTGCCGCCGAGGCGGCGGATCTCCGCGACGGTATCTTCCACGAACTCGGCCTTGAGGTCGTTCACGCCGACCGTCGCGCCCAGCCGGGCGAAGGCCAGCGCGGTGGCTCGGCCGATGCCGTGGCCCGCGCCGCTGATGAAGGCCACGCGGCCTTCGAGGGACTGTGATGCATTCATGGCTTGTCTTTCGTTTCCGGCACCAGCAGCGCGTCGAGCGCGAAGGCACCGTGCCCGTGGTCGAGGACCACCAGCGGGTTGATGTCGATCTCGGCGACGCTGCGCGCATGCCGTGCGGCGAACCGCGACAGCGCCGCCACGGCGCGCGCCGCGGCTGCCACGTCGGCCTTCGGCCGGCCGCGTGCGCCATCGAACAGCGCAAAGGCCTTGAGGGAGCGAAGCATCTGCATGGCCTGTGCCTCGGTCACCGGCGCCACCTGCAGCGCCACGTCGCGCAGCACCTCGGCATAGATGCCGCCCAGGCCCACCATCACGACCGGGCCGAAGACCGGGTCCTTCATGGTGCCGAGGATCAGCTCGGTGCCGCCCTGTGCCATCTGTGCCACCAGCACGCCGGCGATGCGCGCCTGCGGCGCCTTCTGCGCGACGCGCGCCAGCAGGCTGTCGTATTCGTCGCGCAGCTGCGCCTCGGAGCGCACGTTGGTCACCACGCCGCCAACCTCGGTCTTGTGCGGGATGTCGGGCGAGACGATCTTCAGCACCACCGGAAAACCGATGTCGCGCGCCGCGGCCAGTGCCTCGTCCCGGCCGCCGGCCGTGACTTCCTTCAGCACCGGGATGCCGGCCTGCGCGAGCACGGCCTTGGCACTGGCCTCGTTGGCGAAGGCTTCGGCCGGAAGCGCTTCGGCCGACCGCGACGCGACCGCCACCTCGGCCTGTTCGCCACGTGTGCCGAGGCGCACCAGCGCCGCCAGCGTGGCACACGCCGCATCGATAGTCTCCACTGTCGGAAAGCCCATCTCGTTCAGCTGCGCCATGGTGTCGGGCGGCGCCTTGCAGCACAGCAGGACGAGCCGCGACGGATGCGCACGGCGCACCTGCTCCAGCGCCGCGAGGTAGACGTCGCGCAGCCGCGGCATCTGGAAGGCGTACGCCGACTGCAGGATCACCGCGTCGCAGCTCGCATCTTCCGCCACCGCCGACAGCACCTGCACCAGCAGCTCGGGCCGGCTCGACACCTGCGCCGTCATGTCGACGGGATTGCCCGGCGATGCGTAGGGCAGCGCGGCCACGATGCGTTCCTGCGTGGCCGCGGAGAGCTTCGGCAGTTCCAGCCCCTGTGCGCTGGCGGCGTCGGCCATCAGCACGCCGAAGCCGCCCGATGCCGTGACCAGCGCCACGCGCGGCCCCTTCGGCGCACGCGCCGTGCCGACCACCGACACAGCATGGCCCACTTCGAGCAGCTGCTCGATGCTGGGCACGCGAATGGCGCCGGCATTGCGCAGCACCACGTCGAACACCGCGTCCGAACCGGCGAGCGCACCGGTGTGCGAGGCCGCCGCTTCGCTGCCGGCCGACGACACGCCCACCTTCAGCACCACGACCGGCTTGCCTGCCTCGCGCGCCATGGCCAGTGCGCGCACCAGCTTGGCCGCATTGCGGCAGGTTTCCATGCAGCACAGGATGACCGAGGTGGCCGGGTCGGTCGCCAGCGAGGCGATGCCGTCGGCAATATCGACGTCGCATTCGTTGCCCGTGGTCAGCAGGCGGCTGATGCCGATGCCACGCTCGACGGCCAGGCGCATCGTGTAGCTGCCGAGGTTGCCGCTCTGCGACACGATGCCCACCGGACCTACCGTCGGGAACGACGACTCCAGCGCCACCGAAAAGGTGGCGATGCTCCTGTCCGCCACGCCGATGGAGCCCAGGCAGTTCGGCCCCACCACGCGCATGCCCGATGCCCTGGCGACTTCGCCGATGGCCGCCTGCAGGCGGCTGCCCTCTTCGCCCATCTCCGAGAAGCCCGAAGACAGGATGACGGCCGCGCGCACGCCGCGCGCGGCGCAGTCTTTCACCGCTTCGAGCACCGCATCGGGCGGCACCGCCATCACGGCCAGGTCGGGCACCGACGGCAGCTCGGCAACGTTCGCATAGGCGGGCAGCGACTGCACCGTGCCGCCTTTGCGGTTGACCGGATAGATCGCACCGCGGTAGCCGTACTTCTGCAGGAACTGCAGCGGCCGCCCGCCGATCTTGGTCACGTCGTCCGACGCTCCGAAGATCGCGATCGAGCGCGGCTTGAAGAGTGCCTCCAGCCCCTTGCCCACTTCGACTTCGACTGTCGCCATCGCTCAGCGCCCCTTGAACACAGGCGGACGCTTTTCCAGGAAGGCCTGGCGCGCTTCCTTGGCATCCTCGGTGCGCGACAGCGCCATGGTGATGTTCTGCTCGAAGCGGTAGCCGTCGCGCTGCGGCATCACGTCCATCATGTTGGCGGCCTGCTTGGCATAGGCCAGTGCGATCGGGCTCTTGGAGGCCATCTCCTGTGCGAGGCGCATGGCGGCGGGCATGAGCTCTTCCGCCGGAACCACCTCGTCGAGCACGCCGCGGCGGTACAGCTCGGCGGCCGGCACGCGCATGCCGGTGAAGAACATGTGGCGCGTGAACGAGCGCCCGAACATGGTCCGCAGCATCGAGACTCCGCCGGCGAGGCCCACGTTGATCTCGGGCATCGCGAAGCTCGCATCGTCGGAGGCCAGGAAGATGTCGCACGCGGCCATCAGGCCGAAGCCCGCGCCCAGTGCCGGGCCGTTGACGGCCGCGATGACGGGCTTGGCGCATTCGCGAATGGCGTTGCCGGTCTCACGGGTCCAGCGGTTGTGGTCGAGGAAGTCGCCGGGCTTGTCGGCCGAGGGGCGGTCCTTCAGGTCGGCACCGGAGCAGAAGAACTTGCCGGTGCCGGTGAGGATGGCCACGCGGATGTCGTCGCGCTCGGAGATCTCGTCGAACACCTGGATCAGGCGATGGCGGGTGTCGCGGCTCAGCGCATTGACGGGCGGCTTGTCCAGCCGCACGACGGCGACGAACTCGGAAACTTCAAGACTGACGCTCATGACGAACTCCTGGCAACGTGGGACATGCCGCAGGCCGCCGCATCGGCAACGGCGGCTTCGGTCGGGGAATGCAGCAACCGCGACGCATGCGCCATGCGGTCGCCGTAGCGGAACTCGGAGGCGAGCAGGCGCTGCGCCATGCGGGTGGCCAGCACCTCTTCGCTGACGCCCATGCCGCCATGCATCTGGATCGCGCCTTCGGCGCACAGCCGTGCCGTCTCGGCCAGCGCGACTTTCATCAGGCGCAGCGTGCGGCGCAGGTCGGCGGCGCCGCGCTCGTGTTCCTGGAAGGCGTGCATCAGCAGGCCCTTGGCGCAGAGATAGCGCACATACATGTCCGCCGTGCGGTGCCGCAGCACCTGGAACGACGCCAGCGCCACGCCGAACTGGCGGCGCTCCTGCAGATGCTTCACGGTCTGCTCGATCAGCGTGGCGAGCGCGGCGACGGTATCCGCCGCGGTGAGCAGCAGCGCTGCGTTGTCGGCTTGCCCGATGGCCGAGTCCAGCGCGGCGCCGCGTGCGATGCACGCCACCGCCGGCACCGTCAGGCCGTCGAGCCTGAAGTCGGCGCTGCGCCGGCCTTCCATGGTGCGGTAGGTGGCGCTGGGCGCGGGCATGTGTTCGTGGTCGACCAGGAAGAGGGCCGTTTCGCCGCTGCCCTGCAGCAGCGCGGGCACCAGGTGGTGCGTGGCCGCCAGCGACACGTCCACGCCCTTCACCTCGCCGGTCAACGCGTAGCCGATGTCCAGCTGCTTCGCCGTCAGGGCGACCTCGTCGAGCGAGGCCGAAAGCGAGGTCAGCGGCGCGATCTTCGCGCTGCCTTCGCACACCGCTTCGAGCCAGCGCGCGGATGTGTCTGCGTTGGCCGCTTGCAGCAGCAGCGGCGCGACCGCGCAGGTTTCGATCACGGGCAGGTGCACGCCGTGCGTGGCGAGCCCGACGACGATGGAGGCCAGGTCGGACAGCGTGCCGCCGACGCCGCCGGCTTCCTCCGGCACCAGCGTGCAGGTCCAGCCCATCTCGCGCACGGGGTCGGTGCCGGCGAAGTCCCTGGTGGTCTCGTTGTCCTGCGCGAAGCGCGCCGCGGCGTCCAGCAGCATGCCGGGGAACAAAGGGGTGAATGACATCGACACTTTTCAGGCTCCCAGCAATTCATTGGCAACGACGTTGCGCTGCACTTCCGAGGTACCGCCGGCAATCGTGCGGGCGCGGGTGAACAGGTAGTTCTGCACCCAGGCGGCACCGGGCTCGCCCTCGCCCTGCGCCACCAGGAAGCGGTGCGCGGCGTCGGGGCCGACCGCGTCGAGCGCGATCGTGGTCAGGCGCTGGGCCACGTCGGCGCAGGTCATCTTGATGGCCGAGGGCTGCACGCCCAGCGGGCGCTGGTGGATCAGGTCGTCGGTGGCCTGGGCCATCATCACGCGCGCGCCCTTCACGTCGGCCTCGGCCAGCAGCAGGCGGTAGCGCAGGCTGCCGAAATCGCGGCGTCCTGCCGCGGCCCTGGCGGCCTGTTCGACCAGCTGCGTGACCTGCCGGCGCACCAGCTCCAGCCGCGCCACGTTGGCCGGGGGCAGGCGCTCGCGCTCGAGCAGGAACTTGGCGCAGGTCCAGCCCTTGCCGGGTTCGCCGATCAGGTTGTCGGCGCGCACGCGCACGTCGTCGAAGAACACTTCGTTCAGGTGGTGCCAGCCGTCGATGGTGTGGATCGGCCGCACGGTGATGCCGGGCGTGTCCATGGGCACCAGGACCAGCGAGATGCCGTCCTGCTTCTTCGCCTCCTTCGAGGTGCGCACGAGCATGTAGATCATGCTGGCTTCGTGGGCGTGCGAGGTCCAGATCTTCTGGCCGTTGATGACGTACTCGTCGCCGTCCAGCCGCGCGCTGGTGCTGAGCGAGGCCAGGTCGGAGCCCGAGCCCGGCTCGGAGTAGCCCTGGCACCACCAGTCGCTGCCGTCGAGGATGCGCGGCAGGAAGCGCGCCTTCTGCTCGGGCGTGCCGAAGCGGATGATGACGGGGCCGATGTGGCCCAGGCCATGGTGGTACAGCGGCGGGCAGTCGGCCTCGGCCATCACCTCCTCGAAGATCAGCCGCTGCATGATGTCCCAGCCGGTGCCGCCGTGCTCGCGCGGCCAGCTGGGCGCGCCCCAGCCCCTGGCGGTGAGGATCTTCTGCCAGCCGAGGTATTCGCGCTTGGTGATCTTCTGGCCCGCGGCCACGACGGCGCGGATCTCCGGGGGGCACGCACTGCGCGCAAAGTCTTCGAGCTCGCGGCGGAAGTCCGCGTAGGCGTGCGCCTCGCCGCTGGCAGCGGTGGCGGCGGGGGTGTCGGTGTTCGACATGTGCGTTGTCTCCTGTCCTGTGGTCCATGCGCGGCGCTTTGCCGCGCCAATCGGTGCTAGGCGGCCGCGGGGGCGTCCTTGCGCAGCCTGGTGATCAGTTCGTCGAGCGCGGCCACGGCGCCGACGGCGTCGCGCCGGCGCAGGCACCGCGCCACTTCGCGCCGCAGCGGGAACAGGTCGGGCCGCGGCAGCACGGGAACGACATGCGTCATGCGTTCGCGCAGGATGGCGGTCATGGTCTGCGCCATCAGCATGAGCGCCTCGTTGTGCCCCGCGTCCGCGATGGCGCAGAAGAAGCGGCTGGCCGATTCGATGCGCTGCGCGAGCGTGTCGCAGGGCTGGTGGCGCTCGATGGCGTCGACGGCCTTCTCGACCGCGTCGAGTTCGGCTTCGCTGGCGCGTTCGCAGGCCAGGCGCAGCAGCGTGCCGTACAGCGTGCGGTAGGCCTCGTCGAGATCGGCCGAGCCCAGCCGCCCCTGGATCACCAGCGTGCGCAGCGACTCCGCCAGCATCATGTAGGCGCCCTTGTAGAACACCAGCGCGTGGTCGGCGCCGCCGCCGCCCATGTGCTTCACCTCGCCGATGAAGATGTGGTGGTCGCCCGCCTCGTGGCAGGCGTGCACGCTGCACTCGAAGCTGGCCAGGCAGTCGTCGATCACCGGCATGCCCAGCGGACCGGCGCGCCAGGCGACGCCTTCGAACTTGTCGGCGATCTTGCTGGAAGCGAAGCGGCCCGACAGCGCGTCCTGGCTCTGCGAGAGGATGTTGATGGCAAAGCCCTCGGCCTCGCTGAACGCGCCCACCAGGCTGCTGGCCTTGCGCAGGCTGAACAGCACCAGCGGCGGCTCCAGCGACACCGAACTGAACGAGTTGCAGGTCAGGCCGACCGGCCGCCCGTTCGCTTCGCGCGTCGTGATGACGGCCACGCCGGTCGGGAAGCAGCCGAGCAGCTGGCGGAAGAGTATCGGCTCGATCGGCGCGGCCTGAGTCACGTCGGACACGGCATGGGTCATGGCTTTCCCCTCGGGTGAGTCGCTGGGCCCGCGCCGCCTCAGGCGGCTGCGAGTTCGGGCACGACCTGCGCGACGTGCGGCGGGTCGTTGGCAATCTCGCGCTGCACCGCGGGCATGATCACCTTGGCCCACAGCTCCAGCTGGCGCAGCATGGTCGGGTGGTCGAAGTCGCCCATCTGCGTCTGGAACGCGTAGTGGCAGGGCTTGAGCGTGCGGATCTCCTTCACCACGCGCTCGATCACCTGGTCCACCGAGCCCACCGGCAGGTTGGCGCGCATTTCCTCGAGCGTGGCCTCGCCTTCGACGATGCCTTCCTCGACCTGGTAGTCGTCGGCCACCTGGGCGGTACGGCGCTTCAGGCTCACGGCAATGCGGCGCTGGAAGCGTGCGCAGTCGAGGTAGCGCTCGACCTCCGCCTTGTTGTCGCTGGCATAGGCCGCGCGCAGCACGCCGACCTGCACCCGGGCCGGGTCCTTGCCTTCGGCGAGCGCGACCTTGTCGATCAGGTTGCGGGTCTGGCGCAGCTTCTCCACGCCGCCGTCGCCGCCCGAGACGAACACATGGTGACCGCCGCGCACTGCGCGTGTCACGAAGGTCGGGTCGACGCTGGTGATCCACATCGGCGGCATCGGCTGCTGCACCGCACGCTGGCTGATGGCGCTCATGGGCTGCTGGTAGAACTCGCCGTCATAGCTGAACTTGGGCTGCTTCAGGCCCAGCTCGAGCATGTCGAGCATCTCCAGCGTGCGCGCCTTGGCGGTGTCGAGCGAGACACCGAAGCGCTCGAATTCGAAATGCTGGTAGCCCGAACCGATGCCCAGGTTGAGACGGCCGTTGGACAGCTGGTCGACCATGGCCACGTCGGCGATCAGGCGCGCAGGCTGGTACAGCGGTGCGACGACAATGCCGGTTCCCAGCCGGATGTTGCGGGTCACGGCGGCGCAGTGCGCGATCATGGTCAGCGGCGACGAGCACAGGCCGTAGTTGCTGAAGTGATGCTCGGCATACCACGCGGCGCCGAAGCCCAACTCGTCGGCCAGGCGCGTCTGTTCCACCGCGTCGCGCAGGATCTGGTGCGACGTCTTGTGCTTGTTTCGCTGCTGCATCAATATGAAGATTCCGAAATCCATTGCTGGTCTCCTTGTGGGCTTGGTTACGTGCCTTGATCGTAGGAGTGGGGTCCCCGCCCGGCTCACCATGCTTCGCACAGCTTCTTTGCGCTTATTGAAATGAAGGCCCTCGATTCGCTGCGGATCTTCGTCATCGTCCAGAGGAAGGGCAGCCTCTCGGCGGCCGGCCGCAGCCTGAGCCTGTCGCCCGCGACCATCTCTCGGCGCATCAGCGCACTGGAGGAGGAACTGGGCGTGCAGCTGGTGGACCGCACCAGCCGCAACCTCAAGGTGACCGAGGCGGGCCAGGCCTTCCTGGAGCATGCGGAAGTGGTGCTGGAGGCCATGGCGCGGGCCGAGGAAGCGGCGCGCAATTCGAAGCTGCTGCCCGAGGGGCGCCTGCGCATCCACTCGCGCACGCAGATCGGCCTGCGCGTCATCGGGCCGCTGCTGCCGGGCTTCGCGCAGCGCCACCCCGACATCCGGCTCGAACTGGAGCTGTCGGAGCACCCGGTGAACCTGGTGGAGCAGGACTTCGACATCGACATCCGCACCGGCGAGTCGAACGACTCCAACTTCGTCATCAAGCGGCTGCTCAGCAGCGACGAGGTGCTGGTGGCGAGCCCCGCCTTCATGAAGGTGCACAAGCGCATCCACCACCCGAATGACCTGCTGCAGGTGCGCTGCCTCACCTACAAGCGCGAGCACGAGGCGGTCACCTGGAAGTACATCGACGAACAGGGCGTGCAACAGGAGCTGGCGATCCAGGGCGTACTGAACTCGAACAACGGCGAGCTGCTGCGGCTGGCCGCCATGGGCGGCATGGGCATCGCGCTGCTGTCGGAGCCCACGGTGCGCGGCTGCATCCAGGACGGCACACTGGTGCGCCTGCTGCCCGAGTACCGCTTCGCGGTGCGCGCGTTCTCGAACGGCGTCTACGCGGTGTTCCGCCAGAGCCGCACGCTGCCGCTGAAGGTGCGCGCCTTCGTCGACTTCATGGCCGAGGCGCTGCGCGAGAACGACGGCGCCTGAAGGAGGCTTCAGCCGCCGAAGCGGTGCGGCGGCAGGCCGGGGGCGGGTAACCCGCTCACTTCGAACAGCGCCCCGTCCTGCGGGCGGTCGCCCGAGAGGTTGGTGCTCTTCGAGATCGAGGTGATGAAGGCCCTTTCGAACCCGGCCCCTCCGAAGCACAGGCTGGTCGGGTGCGTCGCAGGCAGTTCGACGACGCGCTCCACGCGGCCATCGGACGCAAAGCGCGCCATCCTGCCGGCGCGTGGCAGCAGGCTCCACACGAAGCCTTCGGCGTCCACGGTCGCGCCGTCGGGACCGGAGCCGAAGCTGTCGGTCTGCGCGAAGGCGCGCTTGTTGGCGAGCGGCCCGTGCGGTGAATAGTCGTAGGCCCAGATCGTGCGCAGCGGGCTGTCGGCCACGTAGAAGGTTCGGCCGTCCGGGCTGAAGCAGGGGCCATTGGTCAGCGCGAACCCGTCCGCGAGCAACTCGACGTCGCCACCGGGCCGCAGCCGGTACAGTCCACCGCCGATGGGCTCGCCGGGCTGGCGATGCACGTGCAGCGTGCCCGCCACGAAGTTGCCCCACGGGTCGCACTTGCCGTCGTTGAGGCGCACGTCCGGGTGGTCGGTGCCGATCTGTGCGATGGTCTCCAGCGTGCGCGTGCTCAGGTCGTAGTGCGCAAAGCCGTGCTTCAGCGCCACGAGCACCGCGCCGCTTTCGCACAACGCAATCGAGCCGACGGGCGCGGGGAGGCTGTGCCGCTCCGATTTCCCGCTGCCGGGCCAGTGGCGGTGCAGCGTGCCCGCGAGCGAATCGATCCAGCAGACGGCGCCCGAGCGCGCATCCCAGCAGGGGCTTTCGCCCAGCAGGTCCCGGGTCGTGCCGAGTTCCCGAACAGTGCATGCATCCATGGGACCGCAGTGTGGCAATGCAGGGCGCAGGGCCGGCGGCGCATCGTGCAAAGCTGCTTTGCGCGCCATGCTCTCCCATGGCGCCCGCACGCTCCTAGAGTGCGGCCGATGAACGAACCCACCGCTCCACCGCCCCTGCAGGGCATTCGCGTCGTCGAGCTCGGCAACTACATCGCGGGCCCCGGCACGGCGATGTCGCTGGGCGACCTCGGCGCCGAGATGCTGAAGATCGAATCGATGGAAGGCGACATGGCGCGCCACACCGGGCACTTCGGCCACGCGATGCTGCGCGCCTACAACCGCAGCAAGAAGTCGATTGCGCTCGACCTGCGCCAGCCCCGCGGGCTGGAGGTGGCGCACCGCCTGATCGCCGGTGCCGACGTGGTGGTGCAGAACCTGCGCCCCGGAGCCGCCGACGCGCTGGGCCTGGGCGCCGAGGCACTGCGCGCGGCGCACCCGGGCCTTGTGCACGTCTCGATCAGCGGCTTCCCGGCCGATGCGCCTTCGCGCGACCGGCCGGGCTACGACATCGCGGCGCAGGCCGAAAGCGGCCTCATGTCCGTGACCGGCGAGCCGCAGGGCCTGCCGCAGAAGGTGGGCGCCACCATCATCGACACGGCCAGCGTGCAGGTGGCGACGCAGGCCATCCTGGCCGCGCTGTTCCGCCGCGAGCGCACCGGCCGCGGCGAGACCATCCGCGTGTCGCTGCTGGAGGTCGCGCTGAACCTGCAGCTGGCCAACTGGAGCGACTACATGGTGCGCGGCGTGGAGCCCATGCGCAGCGGCGACGGCCAGCCGCTGAGCGCGCCGGCGGCCGACATCTTCCGCACGCGCGACGGCATGGTGGTGATCTCGGCCTACGTGCAGGCGCACTGGGTGCGGCTGTGCGAGACCATCGGCTGCCCCGAGCTGGCGACGGAGGCGCGCTTTCTCACCAACGAGTTGCGCGTGGCCAACCGGCCAGCCATGAAGGCGGCCGTGAGCGAGCGGCTCGCGCACTACGGTACCGGCGAGTGCGTCGAACTGCTCACGCGCAACAACATCGTGGTGGGCGTGGTGCGCAGCTATGCCGATGCGCTCGCGGGAGCGGACTTCCGCGCCAGCCGCATGGTCATCGAGGCCGCGCCCAACGGCGGCGAGCCGGGCTACGCCAGCTTCGGCCTGCCCTACGAGCTGTGCGACACGCCGCGCCGCCAGACCCAGGCCGCGCCGGCACACGGTGCGCACACCGAGGAACTGCTGCGCGAGGCGGGCTATGGCGCCGCCGAGATCGAGGCACTGCGCGAAGCCGGCGTCGTCAAGGGGGCGAACCCGCCCGTGCCGGTGCGCAACCTACAAAGCAGCTTTTCACACCCTGCAGCACCTTGACCCGGCCCCGTCGATAGACTGCCTCGACGGGACTGGCAGCAGCCACTTACCCCTTAAAAGAGATCGGAGACAACGTGATTCATCGAAAACTCATCGCCCCGCTGTTGCTCGGGCTGGCCGTGGTTTCAGGCGCGGCGCAGGCGCAGCAACCCATCCGCTTGGTCGTGCCCTTCGCGGCCGGCGGCGGCACCGACCAGTACGTGCGCCTGCTGGCTTCCGAGCTCACGAAGAAGGGCACGCAGGTCATCGTGGAGAACAAGCCCGGCGCCAGCGGCATCATCGCCGCCGACTACGTGGCCCGCTCGCGCCCCGACGGGCTCACGGTGCTGGTCTCGTCGCTCGGCACGCTGGCCAACAACACCGTGCTGTACGACAAGCTGCCCTACGACCCGAAGAAAGACTTCGCACCGGTTTCGCAGATCGGCTACCAGCCCGCGATCATCGTCGGCCGCATCGACCTGCCCTACAAGAACATCAAGGAGATGGTCGCCTACGCCAAGGCCCACCCCGGCAAGATCAACCGCGGCTCGCCGGGCGAGGCCATCCTGACCAACCTTGCGCCGCTGAGCTTCGAGCGCAACAACGGCTTCAGCACGACGCATGTGCCCTTCAACGGCGACGCACCGGCCGTGCAGGCGCTGCTGAGCAACACCATCGACATCCACGGCACCTCGCTCACCGGTTCGCTGTCGCTGATCCAGGCCGGCAAGCTGCGTGTGCTGGGCGTGATGGACAGCCAGCGCCTGCCGCAGGTGCCCGACGCCCAGACCTTCAAGGAGCAGGGCTACGACTTCGAGGCCGTGCTGTGGTATTCGCTCTCGGTGCCGTCCGGCACGCCGGGTGACTCGATCCGCCGCCTGAACAAGGCCGTGAACGAGGTGATCGCACAGCCCGACTTCGTCACCCGCGCGCGCGCCATGGGCATGGAGCCGCGCGGCGGCACGCCTGAAGAGCTGGCGAAGTTCGTGCAGACCGAGTTCGAGCGCTGGGTGCCGATGCTCAAGAGCCTGAACCTGCCGAAGCAGTCGCACTGAGCGGAGCGCGGCGCGCGCCGTGGGTCGTCAGGCAGACGGCCTGGCCAGCGTCGCCAACTTCTTTCTGGCCGCCTGCAAGAGGCCGCCTCGTTCGACGGGCAGCGCTGCCTTGGTGTCCCCCAGCGCGACGATCTCATGCACGGTGGCTGCCGAGATCCTGGAAGACAACGGATCGCGCGGTGACATGTCGTTGAACCTCCCGAGCGGGATGACGTGCACCTTGAGGTGCCGGCCCATTGTTTTCGACAGCTTCTGGCAAGCCGCTGCCATCGCGGCTTCGTCCGGGACCAGTTGGCCGTGCACGACGAGCAGTTCCACGGTGCCCTGTGCGTCTTCTCCCAGCACGAACGCGCGCACGACCGAGTCCTTGAACCTGGACCGCAGCATGGAGCGGATCGGCTCTGCCGCGGCGAACGATCTCAGCGCGATGCTCCGGAGTTCGTCGTGGAAGACGAAGGAGCGATCGACCTGGACCGTCTCGGCCTGGTCTGCCTTCGCCGCCTGCCGCTTCGCGATGCCGCTGCGAACGAGATGGTCCACGGTGAGGGCCGTTTCGGCCTCGGCCAGTTTCGAGCGACGTGCAAGCTCGCTCGTCGGGAACTGTTGATCGGGGGCCGCGTACAGCACCGTGAGGAGTTTCTGCACTTCGGGGGAGAAAAGGAAATCCGCGGCGCTCATCCTTGCCTTGCTGCTGATACGAAGGGCGCCATTATCCGGATGGGTCGGGGGCGCCGAGCGAGCCGTCAGTCAAGGCGCATGGCGGCGCCCGTGCGCCGGCAGGCTCACTTCCATGCCTGTGCTTTCCTGCTGTTCATGCAGCCACTGCACGACGCGTTCGGCGCGCCTGACGCCGATGCCTCGCACCGGATACCACCAGGTCATGCCCGCGTCGTTGATGCGCCGCACCAGCTGCCTCAGCGTGCCGAAGCCCGCCTGTGAAAGTCTTTCGGACAGCAGCGGTTCGAACCAGGCTGCAACGCTGTCGTGGGCTTGCGGCGCATTTCGGCGCGCTTGCGGTGTGTCCATGGGGTCTTCTTCCTGCGCAACGTGTACCGCCCTCCCCTGCGCGCTTGCGAGCCCGCGCATCGCGGCGGGCGCACTGGCCGGGGTGGATTGGAATGGGCTGTACTTTGCACGGGGCGTGCCAGCTGCCCAGGCCTTGATCCGCAAGGGAATTCTGAATGGCCGGCTGGCTGATGCAAGTCATTCAGACAAATTGCGTGTCCATTTCTTGGACACGTGCCTGATAGACGATCAGGGTTTACGGGCATGAGCCCGCGGCGGAGGAACAGCGGGCCCGGCGCGCATGCGTTCTACAAGAATTCCGGCAAAACCGAGCAGCGCGAGATGCGCGCTGCGCCGCCTCGTGGATCTTTCTCAGCGTCGCCCCAGGCCGGATGGGGCTCGCTCTCTCTCAACGATCGACCTCACGGAACCAGTAGGTTCTTTTTCTCGTGGCCTTGAGGGGAATGACCGGTTTTTGCGCTCCGAGACCCGATTTCCCATCCGCCCCGGAACCACCACCGCCGCCGATCAGGAACGGCAACTGCCGATTCGTGCCGCCGACGTTGACCGTGACGATGCCGAATACCGGTGAAGGCGCCAGCCCGCCGCCGTCGAGCAGTCTGGCAGTCGTGCTGCCCGTCAGAAAATTGACACCGTAGCTGCGCGCAGAGCCCAGGTTGGCTTGGCAACTGGTGGTGCTCGGGACGATGGGCTGGTTGGTGCCGAAATAAACGGTGCCGCCAACGGTCGTCGGCGCATTCACGCCCTTCTCGCCCGCGCCGCTCAAGGTCACGTAGAACCCGCTCAACGTGCCGTCGTAAGGAGCGGAAGCGGTGGCGTGGAACAACGCAGTGGGCGCCGCGTCCGCTGTGCTGCTGGTGTCGTCGCGCACGGGCGTCCAGCTGGACGCATTCCCCCCCACGTTGGAGTCCTTGATCATGTAGAAGCGGTTCACGATGCTGGTGGCCTTCTGGGTCAGCAACGGGTGCTCCCGGTCGCCGGTGATGTCCAGCACCACGTCGTAGTTCTTCGTCAGCACCACGTCGGGCGGGAAGAAGAACTTCCGCTTGGTCGTACCGGTTCCACCGAGCGCGGCAAACTGCGTAGCCTGCCATGTGCTCAGGTCGCCGCTGCCGGTCGGCTGGAGATCCACGCGCCAGATGTTGCCCCCGGTGTCGGCGGCATAGAGCCGATCGATGTAGCCGTCGAAGTCGCGGTCCACCAGCGTGATGTCGGCCGGAATCGCGTAAGTCATGCCCGCCAGCTTGCAGGGATTGCCGGTGCACGTCGTGCCGCTGCCGCCCGGCCCGGCCTGCCAGAGCAGGGTGCCGGTGACCGCGTCGACGATGAAGATACCGCGGCCCATGGTGTCGGGCGCAGGCGGTTCCGCGTCTTCATTCGGGTCGTAGCCAGCGCCGAAAATAAGCACCGGGTTCGTGCGGCCCTTGATCATCGCCACCTTCGGCTGCGACCAGGTCTGTCCGAGTTCTCCGAAGCCCGAGTCGGCGTTGGTGCGCTTCCACATGAACTTCGGGTTGGTCGGATCGCTCACGTCCAGCGCATAAAGCAGCCGCCCCCCACGGCGTGCCGACAGGAAGAGGTAGGCCTTGCCCGTGACGCTGTTCTGGTAGACGCCCGGCGCGCCATCGAAGAAATAGGTCTTCGGGGTGCCGGTGGAGGAGTTGCCCAGCTTCAGCGCCGGGCTGTTCTGGTAGAGCCGCTGGAGGCCGGAGTAGAACTCCGAGGGCACGAAACTCCACAGCTCGCCCCCCGGGGGCACGCTCGTCGTGGCGCCGGTGGCGTCCTTCACGGTGATTGCGCACGTCGACGACACCGTGCAGCTGCCCTTGGGCTTGCTGGAGTCGGTGGGATTGTTCGGCTGGTTGCCATTGACGGCACGGAACAGGCCGTCGTTGGCGCCGTAGAACACCACCACGCCGGTCGTTCCACCGTAGTTGATCACTGCTGGCCGCGAGTGCAGCACGTCGCCATGAACCGAGCCACGGATCGTGATGCTGGCGTCCGGCGGGCTGCTGGCTTCCCGGCCTGCGACGGTGTCACCCGCCGCGTAGGTGTCGTCGCCACGTGCCCAGTTGATCAGGTTGACCGCTGTCACCGAACTGGAAGCCGGGATCCCCAGCGCTGTAGACGTCAGATCCTGGTTGCTGGCCTTGAAGGGCATCGTGCTCAAAGCCGTATTGGTTGTACAGCCGGTGCCGACGCAGGTGTACACATTGCGTGCCGTCGTCGCGGTCGCGGTTGCGGCCGTGCTCGACGGGTAGCTGTCCTTCAGGTACTTGAGCCGGATCTGCTGCCCGACCCCGCCCTTTTCGACGACCTGCCCGTCCCCCCAGTCGTAGCCGTCCTTGGCACCTTGCGCCTTGAAGGCGTTGAGCCAGAAGCCACCCTTGGAGTCGGGCAAGGAACCGATGTCCTTGGAGGTCCAGAAGCTGACCGCAGTTGGCGAGATGAACCCGGTGCCCGCCGCGCTCAGCGCCCGGTTGGCATTGGTGCCGGCGGAATAGGTGCCCCACGAAGCATCGGCGAGAAACAGCTGCGGCGCGGTCGGATCTGTGGTGTCCACGCCGAACTGGTACTGCTTGAGATTGCCCATCCAGCGAGGACTGTCGCTGCCGTCGGGGCGGAACATGCCCATGTAGATCTGGTTGACGTAGGTGCCCTGCGTGTTGGCGCTCACCGGCAGCACCGGCGCCGCGAACACGCTGTTGACGGCCTGCACTTCGGTGAAGACCTGCCCGATGGCGGCGGCCAGTGCTGCGACGTCGCCAAGTTTCACCAGGAAATACTTGCCGCCACCCTGGTTGGCCATGCTGACCATGAGCTGCTCGTAGTCCGGGTTGGTGCCGTCGCTCAGGATGATGGTGTAGGTGGTGATGGCCGGATACGGCGTCGTCAGGTTGGGAGAAGTCCCCGTGTACATGAAATTCGCCCACTCGTCGGCGTAATCGCTCTGGTACTTGCCCGTGGCCGTGGCGTAGGGCGCGATCGGCGACTTCCAGTTCGGCAGCGCCGCCTGGGCGGGAAGCGCAGTCAGGGCTGCAGCCGTCTGCAAGGCCGATCCACCCGCGGTGCCGCTGTCCTGCGGCTTCTGATTGTTGGTGGCGAGCGTGATGTAGAGAACGAAATTCGTGGCGCAAGCCTGGTTCGTCAGTCCTCGGTAGGCCGCGCCGGACAGGCCCTTCTTGCCCTGGTAGAAGGCCCAGGCTTCCTGCATGGTCTGGGCAATCTGGTTGTTGTTGCTCTTGTCGCTGTTGAGGCTCAGTGACTTGACCCGCGTGAGCATCTGGTCGACACCCTTGCCGTCGGTACCGTTGCCGTCCATCAACAGCAGCGAGCTCGGCGCCGGCGATGCCGCGGGCAGGACGAATGTGCCGCCATTGGTTCCGCCGGTAGGAAAGTACATCAGGCCCAGGCTGATGTTGCCGTTCAGGGCAGCGTCCGTGGCGACGGACTTGACGGCGCTGTACAGCCCGCACTGCTCGAACCCCAGGTTCTTCGCTGGATCGTTCACGGCCAACTCGGAACAGGTGAAGCTCGAACTCGCACTCGCCGCAGCCGAGTTGTCGAGGATGATCAGCATGTTGGGGGCAGCGCCGGTGGTCGTGCCCTGGTAGATGTCGATGTCGTCGGCCCGTGCTCCCGCGCTTGCCAGTGCAAGCAGCGCCAGGGCGCCCAACTGCCAGAAATTCGAGGGCTTCTTCATGTCCGACTCCCGTTTGATCAGCATGCCGCACCCACGGTGACGCGCACCGCAATACCCTGGTGGGTCGGGGCGCTCGGCACGCCGCCGGCCCCCGGCGTGGCGGTCGCATTGACGTCCCAGTTCGAGTTCGAGCACAGCGAATTGCCGCCGCCGCTGCCGCCCGCAATGCCGGTGTTCTGCGAGGCACCGCTTACATAGCAGGGCTGGTCGCTGGCCTGGCTGGCATCCAGTTCGCTGAGCTTGATGGGCTTGATGCCGGTACAAACGGGCGCGGCCACGGCAACGGTGTAGGAGGAGCCGGTCTGGCCGCTTTTGTTGATGTCCACCGTGGTGGTGCTGTCCACCGGCATCGCGGTGAAATCAGTGCTGATCGTTTTTTCAATCTCCTGCATCGCGGCCGCATTGGCCTCCTTCTCGGTCTGCATATTGCCGACCAGCTTCGTGTTGACGTTGGTGACCTTGACGGCCGAGACGACCATGAGCGTCAGCACCACCAGGAAGATCATGGAGACCAGCAAGGTTGCCCCCGATTGGCCCTGGCGAGGGCAGGCATTCTTCGAACGATTCATGGCACTTCTCTCTGGCCCGAGCTGTTGTAGAGGCGGGCAACCGTGCTGTACACGTGCCGCTTGATGTGGTCGTTGAACGGGCCAGCCGTCGGTGTCGCCAGGCCCATGTCGTAGGTTCTGGCGTCGGTCCAGCCGCCGCTGGCTTCGGTGTTGCGCGCCAGCACGTGAATGCGGATTGCCATCACGTTGGCCCAGTTCGCCGTGGCCGCGGTCCAGTCGTAGGCAGGCGTCGTTTGCGGGCATACGGCCACGGCGACTTCCGCTGCGGGGGGACTGTTCGGGTCGCTGATGTAGCAGTCGGGCGAACCATTGGCATCCATGTCGACGCCATAGTCGAACTGCAAGTTCTCGATGCCTTCCACCAGCGGTGTGATGGTCATCGCGCCGTTGAGGTATTCGGCCATCTTCAGCGTGGGCGTGGTATCGGTGCCGCACACGTTGCAGGTGCTCACGAAGTACACGTGCTGCACGATCTTGCGCAGCGGCGCGAGCTTGGTCGCAAGGCAGTCCTTGCCCATCAGCGTGAAGCTCGCCGCCGAAGAGCCGGCCGCTGCCACGAAGGGCAGCAAGTCGTTCGCGCAAGTGGAAATCTGCAGATAGCGCTCGCCGCTGGCCGCCGAGGCTACGTTCACCGCGCTCGTACTGACGCGCGTGACGACCAGCATGGCGGTGCCGGACATGACGTGGTCCAGGCAACTCGGCACGCTGCCCGGCGCGTAGACCGGCAAGGGAACGCTCGAGGTGCCCGGACTCGTCGTTGACGCATAGCCGAGATCGGCAATGCTCGCGGGGCAGGCCGCGGGCGTGGCGGTGGAGAAAGCCGTGCTCGAAGACGCACCGACAAAGCCGGCGAGTTGCAGGTCTTCAGTCAGTATCTGCAATGCATAGCGCCCGTTGTCGATCTGGCGCGACGACTTGTCGAGCTCGGAGCGCGAACTCACGGTGGACACCAGCAGGCTGCTGAGCCCAATCAGGAGGAACAGGCCGAGGGTGATGGCCACCATCAACTCGACCAGCGTGAAGCCGCGGCCGGTCTGCCGGCAACGGGACATGGTTCGCGTGCTCACGACAATGCTCCGATCCGGACCTTGGTAGTGACGACCCGGTGCAGTTTTTCGTCGCTGTAGGCGCCGCTGCCGCAGGGAAATGCGGTGGTGCCATCTGCCAGAGTCGGTGCGGCCGTCTTGACGAGCCCTTGCCATGACACGGCGATCATGTAGATGTTGCTGGCAGGGTCGTCGAGGGTCACGCAGCCGATCGCACCGACCATCGCACCGAGCTTGGAGCCCGCCTGGATCTCGGACTGCCCCTTGAGCATGTTGTCCCAGGCGGTGAGATCGGCCCGAGCCCGCGCCTGCTGCTGCGCGTTGCCTGCAGCGCAGCTCGCGACCCCGGTGTTCCCGGTGCCGGTGCCCAGTTGCACGCCGGTCGCCCCATTCGAATAGCACGCCGCAACCTTCCGGTTCGCATTGAGGCGATCCGACATGTCCTGCACGAGCTGCAAGGCCTGGATCCGCTGGTAGGACTCCATTTCCGCCATGCTCGACCGACTGCTTACCCCCACCAGGCCGAGCAACCCGAACAACAGGATGACGAGCGAGACCAGCACTTCGATCAGCGCGATCCCTTGCTGGGGGGCGGCCACCTGAAGCAGGCGACAGGAAATGGTACGGTGGGTACGGTGCGACATCTAGCATGCTCCCGTGCTGCTGCTCGGCACACCGCTCAGGCCGATGGAGACACAGCGGGAACTCACGCCGTTCAACGCAGGCGACGGTGCGATGGTGAATTTCGTGCTCGTCGTCACGGTACGGCCATCCTTGCCGTAGGTGACGGCGCCCAGGCCCGCAGAATCGGTGATCGAGAGGTTCTTGTAGGCCTCCTGGTTGTGGAACGTCAGGGTGCCGTCACTTACCGTCCAGCCGCCGTCCCAGGCGGTCCCGATCTTCTGCAGGGACACGTTTGCATTGCGGGACACGGCCTGGCTCCGGGCGAGTGTGATGGCAGCCATCAGGTCGAAGGAGACGTTGCGTACGCGCTGGGTGGCAATGAATGCGCTGAAGGAAGGCAACGCAATGCCGGCCAGGATCGCCATGACCGTGATGGTGGTGACCAGTTCGATCAGCGTGAAACCCCGCGCGGGGAACTTTGGACGGCGGCCTACCAGCATCCCGCCACTCCGCCGGAGCCCGACGCGGTTTTCGTGCCCGCCTCGTCGATGGTCAGCGTCCCGCAGGCGGTGTCCCGCGCAAGCTGGCTGCCGATCGGCGTGGCCGTGATCGTGAAGCCCGGCAGCGTCGTTCCGGTCTTGAGGGGCGTCGTGACCGTGTAGTTGGACGACACGTGGGAGGGGACGCTCGAATTCAGCGTTGCGAGATTGGCGGCATAAGTCCGTGCGTCCAGCAGATAGCGCTGTTGCAGGCTGCTGAGTTCAAGCATGTAACCCTGGGCCGCCGACCGGTTGGAGCGGACGATGTAGTTGGTGTACGAGGGATAGGCGATGGCCGCAAGGATGGCAACGATCGCCACCGTGATCATCAGTTCGATCAACGTGAAGCCGCGCACCCTCGCCGCCCCGTACTGAGGCTCGGACACACTGGAACGCATCGATACCATCGTCGATTTTCTTAAAAACTGATACATAAGACTGCATTCATTCGCCAGCCGATCTCTAACTGGCTTTGGAATCAGGCTCGGGAGTCATTTGAATGTGACTATATGTGAATAGTGTGAAAAAGTCACATAAATTCACATTGGTTTCCGCAAGCGCGACGCCCCCAACTGCCCGTGGAACAAACCGGTCGACCCAAAGACATGCAAACCGTTGATCAGCCAAGCCTGCGGAAGCTGGCGTTGCGAGAGCCTCGGCGTCGAGACGAGTCGGACTCGCGGACTTCCAGGCACCGTGACTATTCGCATGTGGTCGCGACAAGCGAATCGATCAGCGCCCTCGATGCGGACGACAGCCGCCGATGCGGTGCATAGATTACCGAAAACGGCCGCGAGCGACCACGCGCCGGTGCCAGGACCTCGACGGCTCGTCCCTGCGCAATGAGATCCTGCGCGATGAAGTCATAGGTCTGGCATATGCCAAGGCCGCTTTGAGCGAGCGTGACCACGCCCAGCACATCGTCTGATACCTGCAAGCCGCCTTGCGGCACCCAATCGACGTCGCGTCCATCCGCCCGCAGGATCCACGGCGACACCCGCCCGGTGCTGGGCATCACGAAAGCCAGGCAGCTATGCCGCGCCAAGTCGCCGATGCCTGCCGGCGCCCCGGCGCGGGCGATATAGCTCGGTGCGGCGATCAGGCACATGGCTGCGTCCTCGAGCTTGCGCGCGACCAGTCCGCTGTCCGGCAGGCTGCCCATCCGGATGGCCAGGTCGTAGCCCTCTGCCACGAGGTCTACGTTGCGGTTGGTGATGTTCAACTCGATGCGCACCTGTGGATGCTGTGCCGAGAAGTGCTGCAGCAACGCAGGCAATCGATGATGGGCATAGGTGGTGGGGGCGCTCAACCGTACGCTGCCCTTCAACTCATCGCCCTGTCCCTGCACCGTGCGCTCGGCCTCGTCGATCAGCGCGAAGGCCGCGCGCGAGTGCTCCAGGTACAGCCGCCCCTGCTCGGTCAGGCTCAGGCGCCGGGTGGTTCGCCGCAGCAATTGCACGCCCAAGCGCGCCTCGAGGCGCGTGATCGCCCGGCTGAGCACTGATGGCGTCGTGGCCAGCGCAACCGCGGCCGTCGTCATCGATCCCTTCTCGACCACCGTGACGAAGGCCTCCACATCACCGAGGTGATCGAATCTGCGACTCATTTGGTCCTTTCAAGAATAAATATTTTCCTCGAAGGCCAGTTTATCCCCGCGAATGCAATCAATACATTCAAGTCATCGCTGCGACCGCGAGCTCGCCACGGGCCAGAACCCTGCCTCGGCGGTTGGCGTGGCCAACGAAATGCCCAAGCGCCTCAAGTAATAGCCAACAGGAACCCCACCATGGACATGCAACTCAAGGGCAAGACCGCCATCGTCACCGGCGCGACGGCCGGCATCGGACTGGCCATCGCCCGCTCCCTGGCGCGCGAAGGCGTGTCGGTCACGATCACCGGACGCAGCCGCGACAAGCTCGATGCGGCAGCCGCCGAAATCATTGGCGCCGCGCCAGGCAGCGAGGTGAAGACCGTCGTCGCCGACCAGAGCACCACCGAAGGGGTGGCTGCATTGATCGGCGCACAGCCGGACACGGACATCCTCGTGAACAACCTCGGCTACTACGAGGCCAAGCCCTTTGCCGATATCACCGACGAAGACTGGCTCCGGATGCTCGACGTCAACGTGATGTCGGGCGTGCGCCTGTCGCGCCACTATTTCCCGCGCATGCTCCAGAAGAACTGGGGCCGGGTGATCTTCATGTCGAGCGAGGTCGGCGCTTTCACGCCGCCGGACATGGTGCACTACGGCGTCAGCAAGTCGGCACAGCTCGCGGTGTCGCGCGGCATGGCCGAACTGACAAAGGGCACCGGCGTCACCGTCAACAGCGTGCTGCCTTCCGCCACCCGCTCGGAAGGCATCGTGGATTACCTGCGGCAGACGGCGCCGCGGGCCGGCATGACCGACGCCGAGATCGAGGCCCACTTCTTCCAGACCTACCGGCCCAGTTCCCTGATCGCACGAATGATCGAAGCCGACGAGATCGCGGCCATGGTGACACTGCTTGCGAGCCCCTTGGGCGCGGCGTCGAACGGCGCCGCCGTGCGCGTCGAAGGCGGAACCTTCCGCTCGATCCTTTGAACAGGAAATCCAGCATGCCCAACGATCTCGTCATCGTCGCACTCGTTCAAGCCAAGCCAGGTCACGAAAGAGCGCTCGTCCAGGCCCAGGCGAAGTTGGTTCAGGTCGTACGCGAGCAGCCGGGCTGCATCAGCTACGAACTCCATGAGGCCATCGATCAACCTGGAAGGGTCGTGTTCTTCGAACGGTGGCTCGACCGGACATCCTGGGAGCGCCATATGCGCGGGGGCCACATGGACGCGTTTCGCGCCAATGCGGGTCCTTTGATCGGGGCCTTTGAACTTCTGCAGCTGCGCCAGGTGGCTTGACAGCGGCTTGCCCGGCCATTTCTTTTCACATCAGGTTTCATCATGCGCCATCATTCATTTCGATTCGCGGCCCTCGCGCTGGCCGCCCTACTCCATCACCAGCAAGCCGCCCACGCGGCGGACGGCCTTCCGCTCGCGCGCTGGCGCAGCTACGCCGGCGTGAGCTGGGAGCCCTCGAAGGATGGCAAGGACCCGGCCCCGTTCGCCACCTCGGTCAGCGCGCCCATCGCCGGCCTGCACTTCGATGCAAGAGGCACCGCCTACGTGAGCACGCCACGCCTCGTGTCGGCGTCTGCGCCTGCAACACTCAGCAGGCTCGACACCCGGGCGGAGACCGGTCCCGCACGGCTGACCGCATTTCCTTCGATTTCGGGCAATGCCGTGGCTGCTGCGCCGCAGGACAGCCTGCGCAACGTGCTCGGTTTCCATGTCGACCGCAGGAACGGCTGGCTGTGGGCGCTCGACATGGGTTTCGTCGCCGGTGAGGCCGAGGCTCCCGCAGGTGCCCAGAAAGTGCTGGTGCTTGACCTGAAGTCGGGGCGCACCGTGAAGCGCATCGCGCTGGACGGCGTGGCCGACCGCAAGGGCAGCTTCCTCAACGACATCGCCGTGGACGAGCGCCGCCGCATCGCCTACATCTCCGACAGCGGCATGCGCAGCGCACCCGCCAACATGGTGGGCCTGATCGTCGTGGACTTCGCCTCGGGCGAGGCCCGACGCGTGCTCGACAGGCACCCGAGCCTGCAGATCGAACCCGGCGTCAAGGTCGTCTCCCACGGCGCGGAAGTCTGGCCGGGCAACCCGCTGCTGCTCGGCATCAATGGCATCACGCTGTCGCCCGATGCGCGCACGCTGTACTGGACAGTGACGACGGGAACGCGCGCGCGCTCGGTCCCGACATCGGTCTTGCGCGATGCGGCGTCGAGCGATGAACAGATCGCCTCAGCCATCCGCGATCTCGGCGCAGTAGGCGGCAACACCGACGGGATCGTGACCGACACCAAGGGCAAGCTCTACATCACGGACGTCACCCGCAACGGCATCGTGAAGTACGACCCACGCAGCCGCACGATGTCGCTGATCGCATCCGACGACGGCGTTCAGTGGCCGGATACGCCCGCGATCCTTCCGGATGGAGACCTGGTCTTCACTTCGAGCGCACTGAACAATCACTTCGCCGGTTCGGTCAAGAGCGGCGAGGAGCGCTATGAGTTGTGGCGTCTGCCGCTCAACGGCCGGAAGACCAAGGCCAACTGAAAGTACGGCGGCTTGGAGGTGCCGGATGCGAGGCGCCTGCGTGAAGGCTGCCCATGAGGAACGAACTACTGGACCAGAAGACGCGTAAGTCGTTGATCACGCAGTGCTGCAAAGAGCAGGCAAAAAACAAGGTCGTGGACTTGCCCCTCCAGGTGTGGAGCGTCAAGTCCGTCGGCAGGCGCTTCACGGTGATGCCCAAGCGCGCGTAACAAGCCACCGCATTGCGCAGGGACAGAACCGCCTGCGCCTGTTTCTCGTCTCAGTGCGTGTGTCGATGATGAACATCGGGGTAGTGCGTATGAGCGTGCACCACCGGCTCATGCCGGTGCCAGTGCGCGTGCTTCGCCGCAACCGGTGTGCCGTCGGCATGGGCGTGCTGGTGGTGCTCATCGTGCTCGTGCTCGTGAGAGTGCTCCAGTGGCTCATGCATGTGGAGGTGGCCATGGCTTTCGGTCAGATGCAGCCAGACACCGATTGCCATCAGTACGCCGGCCAGCGCGAGCTGAAGGGTGAACGGTTCGCCCAGCAGCCCGATCGCCACAACGGCGCCGAAGAAAGGTGCCACCGAGAAGTACGCGCCGGTCCGCGCGGTTCCAAGGTGTCGCAGTGCGATCACGAACAGGACCAGACTCGTGCCGTAGCTCAGCAGGCCCAGGACGCCGGCGCTTGCGAGAACAACTGCAGAGGGCCAACTGGCCCCGGTGGCCACTGCGAGCGCGAGGTTCGTAGCCCCCGCCACCAGTCCTTTGGTCATGGCGATGAACGAGGCGTCGGTCACCGACACCTTGCGCGTCAGGTTGTTGTCCAAGGCCCAGGCAAGGCAGGCGCCGAGCACCGCCAGCGATGGCCAGAGGGCGCCCGCACGGGCTTCGCTCGGCCAACTGAGGACCATGGCCCCAGCGACGATGGCGACCATGCCCCAGGCAATACGGCGATCGAAGTTCTCCTTGAAAGCAAACCAGGCGATCAGCGCGGTCAACACCCCTTCGGCGTTGAGCAGCAGGGATGCATCGGCGGCCGCCATGCCTGCCAGGCCGGTCATGAGCAGCAGCGGCCCCAGCATGCCGCCTGCAATCATGGCGCCGGCAAGCCAGCCCGCTTCGGCACGCTGGAGCCGCACGGCCGGGGCACGCGACGCAAGCCGCCAGATCAATAGACCGATACCCGAGCCCAGATAGAGCACCCCGGCGAGCAGCCAAGGGCTGGCATGCGCTAGCAACAGCTTCGCGAAGGGTGTACCGGCGCCAAAGAGCGCTGCCGCGCCAAGGGCGGCACTGACGCCGCGGTGAAACAGGATGCTCATGCTGCGTTTGTAGCGGATTGAGGGGCCTCGTGGCCATCCAGAGATTGCTGTAGCCCAGCACGGTGCCAGACGGTGGCGCCCAAGGCGCAGATGCATCCCGGTCCACGACTTAATTCCCCGTGGGCAGAAGGCTTGTGCCCGGGAATACCCTCTGTCCCCCCGAAGTCTTCTTGCCTACATTTCTTGTATGCAAGAAAAGGCATTGCTTGCATGCAAAACTTGACAAGACAGACAGGAGACTTCCATGCCCCGCTTCGCCAAATCGCTTTTCGGTCAGGTGGTCATCGCGCTGGTGCTCGGCGTGCTCGCGGGGCTCCTGGCGCCCGAGTACGCCGTGAAGCTCAAGCCGCTCGGTGACGGTTTCATCAAGCTGATCAAGATGATCATCCCGGTGCTGGTTTTCTGCGTGGTGGTGCATGGCATCGCCGGCGCGGGAGACCTCAAGCGCGTGGGCCGGGTGGGCGTGAAGTCGCTCATCTACTTCGAGGTGCTGACCACCATCGCGCTGGCGATGGGCCTGGTGCTGGCCTTCGTGTTCCAGCCCGGCGCGGGCATGAACGTCGATCCCTCCAAGCTCGATGCGACCGCGATGAGCGCCTATGCGTCGAACGCCGACAAGCTCACGAGCGGCGGCACGGTCGACTTCCTGATGAAGCTCATTCCGACCACGGTGGTCAATGCCTTCGCCACCGGCGACGTGCTGCAAGTGCTGCTGTTCGCGGTGCTGTTCGGCTGCGCGCTCACGCTGCTGGGCGATCGCGGCAAGCCGGTGGCGGTGGTGGTCGATGCGCTTTCACTGGTGCTGTTCAAGATCATGGGGATCATCATCAAGCTGGCGCCGCTGGGCGTGCTGGGCGCCATCGCGTTCACCGTGGGGCAGTACGGCATCGGCTCGCTCAAGCAACTGGGCATGCTGGTCGCGCTCTTCTACGGCGCGGTGCTGATCTTCGTGTTCGTGGTGCTCGGGCTCGTGATGCGCATGTCGGGCTTCAGCCTGATCAAGCTGCT
The DNA here is from genome assembly GCF_047304235.1 of Variovorax sp. Varisp36. Classification (NCBI taxonomy): domain Bacteria; kingdom Pseudomonadati; phylum Pseudomonadota; class Betaproteobacteria; order Burkholderiales; family Comamonadaceae; genus Variovorax; species Variovorax sp. Varisp36. Next base: position 89,281 of record NZ_JBGLYU010000012.1, on the reverse strand, counting down.
GCGCTACCTGCGCGAGGAGCTCACCATCGTCTTCGCCACCACCTCGTCGGACAGCGTGCTGCCGCAGATCATGGCCAAGCTGCGCCGCATGGGCATCCGCGATTCGACCGTCGGCCTCGTGATCCCGACCGGCTACTCGTTCAACCTCGACGCTTTCTCGATCTACATCACGCTGGCGGCCGTGTTCATCGCGCAGGCCACCAACACGCCGATCTCGATGGCCGACCTGCTGACCATTTTGGCGATCGCGCTGGTCACCTCCAAGGGCGCGCACGGCGTGCCGGGTTCGGCCATCGTGGTGCTGGCGGCTACGCTGCACGCGATTCCGGCGATTCCCGCCATCGGTCTCGTGCTGGTGCTGTCGGTCGACTGGTTCATGGGCATCGCCCGCGCGCTGGGCAACCTGATCGGCAACTGCGTGGCGACCGTGGCCATCGCCGCCTGGGAAGGCGACATCGACCGCGAACGCGCCCATGCGGTGCTCAACGGCAGCTATTCGCCCGATGACGAGCCGCTGGCTGAAGCCGATGCCGCGCCCGTGGTAAACCCCAGCACCGCCTCTTCCGGCGCCCGCTGAAAAAGAAAGAACCCCGACAGACATGCCCGCCCCGGACGTCAGCCCCACCGTCATCGCCGAACGCGTCGTCGAGGCCATCCTCGCGCAGAAGCTCGCGCCGGGCGAACGGCTGGGCGAGCAGGCGCTGGCAGAGAACTTCTCGGTGAGCCGCACCATGGTGCGCGAGGCGCTGATGCAGCTGCAGGCTCGCGGTTTTGTCGAAGTGCAGTCGCGCCGCGGCTGGTACGTGGTGGAGCCTTCGGCCGAGGAAGCGCGCGACGCATTCTCGGCACGACGCATCGTCGAGGCCGGCATCCTTGAGGCCAGCGAGGGCCGGCCGCTCGCGAAGGTGATCCGCAAGCTGCGCGACCACATCGCCGACGAACAGCGCGCCATCGAGGGCGCCGACGCGGCCACCCGCGCCTTCCTGCTGGCCGATTTCCACGTCTGCCTCGCCGAGCAGATGGGGCACCAGCTGCTGGTCGACGTGCTGCGCGACCTTACGGCGCGCACCACCCTGGCGGCCACGCTCTACCAGTCGAAGCATGAGGCCGGGCAGTCCTGTGCGGAGCACGGGGCAATCGTCGCAGCGCTCGAGGCCGGGGATACGGCCGGGGCGCGGCGGCTGATGCTGGAGCACATCGGCAATGTCGAGCGGGCGCTCGAGGTGGATGCTGCGGCGGAGCCGGATGCGACCAGCAGGCTGAGGGTTACGCTGGCGCCGGTGGCGTTGCCGCGGGCGCGGCGGTGAGTCGCGGGGGTTTGCGCCCCGCAACGCTGGTACGGCCGTAAGCAACGCCAGTTAAATGGCTTTGCCTATTTCAGGCTATCGATCCATTCGCTCAAAGCGCCAGCCAACATCCTAGTGAAAACCGCCTTATCACCATCGACTGCACTCGATCAGGTTGCCGTTCATTCCACTTGTTGCGGCGGCTCGCCTAGTCTTCCAACCTCTCCAGGGTGCGGCGTTGCGGCCGGCAAGTCGTGCGGCCGGAAACTCGCCAAGACAAGAGAGGGGAAACGCTCAGCGTCGCTTTGGCAGTTCCGTGGGCTTCACGATACAAGTGGTTGGAGCCCTCTCAGACACACAAGAACCGCTGGCATATGTCGCGATCAAAGGCGGACGTCAATGCTGTGACGTCCATAAACTAGTTCCACGTCAGACCCAAATCCTCTTGACGACGGTGCATGCCCCGTCAGCTTTTCATAAAGCGAGTGCAAGTAGCCCGGCTTGTCTTCCACTTCGTCTAGCGGCACCTCATGAGGCACCACCGAGCGCCAGTACTTTTCGATATTGCCCGATGACAGGATGAACTCGATCGCATCCAGCACTCGTTGTTGGCTCTCCGGTCCGAAACGGTCGAAGTCAGCCTTCATCGCATCAAACAGCTTGGCGCGGCAGCCTCCATCGTTGATATAGAAATCATCCAGCTCGTCATCGCTCATGATGTGCAAGAAGTAATTCAACTTGGAAATGTAGTCAGGGAAAATTTGCATGTTTAAGGTGTTGGAAGTTGCGGAAATGCCGTTCGAATTTCTCCGTTCCTACCTCGATAGACGGTCGCTTGCGTAGTGGTCTCGGGACAACCGCCTCCTGCCCTGTATCCCTCACCTATCACACGTCCCATATCGACCGTCGCCTCGTTTTCTCCAGTTTGGTTCATTTTCTGAATCGCACGCTGAATGGCGTCGAGCTGATCAACGTGACTTAAAAAGCGAGTCGAGTCAACTGGGCGAGGTCGCCTCGGGCACGGGTTATCCGGGGGGATACCAGTCCTCGCCCGATGCTCCTGTTGCTGCATCGTGGTTTGGGCCCCATGCCGAGAGTTCGCATGCCCCCCTCCTCTAGCATCTATGCCCTGTAGGATTTTCTCTGCGCGCCGGTTAGCCCGGTTGCCGGCCAAGCCTAGTGGATCAATCCACTCAAGGGGATTCGATGCGTACTGATGGACGTTGATGCCACCTTCTAAGCCAATCGGATCCGTAGAGATGAATCGCCCGCTCGCCGGGTCGTAATACCGATACCGGTTGTAGTGCAATCCAGTCTCTTCATCCCAATACTGCCCCTGAAACCGAATCGGATTCCGAAACCCCGCTTTCCTCCCCGCCTCACTGATCGCCTGCCTAGCCTCTCCCCAAGCCCTGTAGCTCGCCGACCACGCCACACGCCCCTCATGATCCGTCAGCTCCTGCGGCGTGCCCAGATGGTCGCATTGGTAGAAGCCGATCTCCTCCCTGGCAAACGGCGCAGGCGTTCGACTTTGTTCGCCATTCCATAGCGGGTCGAGTTCGATGTCGTAGCGCCCGCCGTTGTCGGCCATCAGCGCCTTCACATCCGTCGTCTGGCTCAACACGACTGCCTGTGCTTGCCGGATCTGTACCAGCGGCACGAACGACCCGGGTTCATGGATGTAGTGAACGCTGTCACCACGCCACGCGTGCTCCCGCCAACCCTCTGTGCTTTGCGTGCTCTCGAAGGCCAGCGTGTCCCCGTCCCAGCCGAACAAGGTGCAGGCGTGCCTCGTGCGCTTGGCGATGCGCCGGCCCAGCGGGTCGTAGCTGAAGCTCGTGGTTTCGCCGAAGGTCTCGGCGCTGCGCATGCGGTTGTAGCCGTCCCAGGTGAACACAGTCTTTTCGCCGTTGCGGCTGCGCTCGATCAGGTTGCCGCGCTCATCCCACTTGTAGCGGGTGCCGGCGTAGTCCTTCAGCAGGTTGTCCATCAGCTTGCCCGCCATGCTGCGGCCGTCACTGCCCGGGCGAACGGCAACACGATTGGCGATGCGGCCCGCCGGTTGAGCGGCGCCTTCCGCGTCTGGAGAGGGGTTGCCGATGTTCCCCGCTGGATCGAACGCGAACGTCTCCCGTCCCAAGCGGCTGTTCGCTTCGAGCAGTCGCCCGACCGGGTCATAGCGGTAGCTGAGGTTGCCGCGCCGGCTGTCGCCGATGGCAATCAACTGGCCAGCCTTGTCGTATTGGTAGCTGCGGCGAATGCCGGTGGCTCCGAGGGCGCCGCGCCCGGTCTGGGATATCTGCTGCTCCAGCAATCGGCCGGCCGGGTCGTAGTTCTGTTTCTGCAGGAGCCCGTTTCCCTGCTCGCGCGCAATCTCGCGATGCAGGTCGTCGCGCTCGAAGTCCAGGATGTCTTGCCCGTCGACGAGCAATCCGTGCACGTGGCCGGAGCCATAGGTGAGCCATCGAGTGACGTGACCGTCTGGGCGGATGGTCGCGATGCGCTGGTTGAGTTCGTCGTAGCCGTGCTGCCAGACCGCGGTGCGAGCGCCCTCCAGGTAGTGCTGATGCTCGCGCGTCAGGTTGCCCGCGGGGTCGTAGAACCATTGCAGCTTGGCGTCGCTGTTGCCGGCCTCGACCAATCGGCCGTTCCGGTCGTAGGCAAAGCTCTCGGCAACGCCGCCGGCGCTGCGCTCGGTCAGGCGGCCGACAGGGTCGAATTGCAGCAGCATGGTGTGTTCGCTCTCGACCACTTCCGACAGCACGCCCGTGGATTCGTCATAGCGGTACCGTGTGGTCTTGCGGTCGAAGCCGGTTTCTTCCAGCAACCGGCCCACGGGGTCGTAGCGGAAGTCGTAACTGCTGCCGTTCTCGTTATGCAGTTCGCTCAAGCGTCCCAGCAGGTCCCAGCGGTATTTGAGCGTGTGCCCGGCCGCATCGGTGCGCCTGGACACGAGACCGGAGCGCGTGTAGTCATAGCTCGTCCTGCGCCCCAGCGCATCGGTGTGCGCAAGCAGGCGTCCCTCGGCGTCGTGCACGAAATGCTCGCTGCTGTTGTCTGGCAGGGTGATTTCCTCGAGTTGGCCCGGACGGTTGGCGTTCGCTGCGGCGGTGGCCTTCCCCGGTTCGTCCGCCGTCGTGTAGCGATACCGCGTGCTCTGGCCCATGGCATCGGTCGCCTTGACCAGGCGTCCCTGCTCGTCGTATTCCCACCGCGTGGTCTTGCCCGAGCAATCGGTGTGGCTGGCAAGTTGACCAGCGTGCGTGTAAGTCAGCAACTTGATGCCGCCCTTCGCATCGGTGATGCGCACGGGCCGGCCGGCCTTGTCGTAGGCGTATTCGGTCTTGTGCCCCAGGGGGTCGATCTCTTCGACGAGGTTGCCGTCGGCGTCGTAGTCGCGCTTCCAGACACCGCCCTCGGCGTCGCGCAGGCCCGTCATGCGTCCGCGCTTGTCGTGCGCGAAGTGCACCTGAGTGCCATCGGCCCGCGTGTGGGTCCGCAGGTTGCCGTCGGCGTCGTAGCTGAAGTCGTCCGTGCTGCCGTCGGTATGAACATGGCGGGTGATGTTCTTTGCTTCATCACGAAAGAACCACTCCTGGCGCTTGTCGGGATGGATGATCCGGTAGGTGTAGCCGAGGATGTCGTAGTAGTACCAGGTCTCTCCGCCGAGCGCGTCGGTCACATGGGTCAAACGGATGTTCCTGTCCCACTCCAGCCTGAGGGCAAAGCTTCCGTCGTCGCTCCACTCACGCCAGGCCCTGGCATCGACACCGGTGCCGTCGTATTCAAGGTTCATGCTGCGGCCCGTGCGGTCGGTGTATCGGGTCACGAGGTGGTGGCTGTACCTGTAGTTCCAGCTCTCGCCGTTCTCGTCCTGGGCCGAGACCAGGTCGCCTTCGGCATCGTGGACATAGGCGGCGAGCTGGCGGACGACCTGTCCGCCCTTGATCTCCCACAGGCTGGTGATCAATCCGCTTTGCGCATCGGGGCGGGTGCCCACATGGGCAATCGTGAGATCGCCTTGCTTGCTGATGATGTCGCTCAAGACCTGTTCGCCCGTCGTTGCGATCACATGGTCGTAACGCAGGCCGATGCTGGCTTCCTTGCCGGCATGCAACGCAACGAGACGAAAGTGCTGCCTGCCCTGCGTAGAGACCTTGCGAGCCGCGGTATCCACGAGTTCGTAGACCTCGCGCCAGTCGCTGGCCTCGCCGGCCGACACGGCCTTGCCGAAATCCACGGTCAACAGCGTCTCGCTCAGCCGTGTGAGCGTCGCTTCTTCGATGGCATCGCGGTAGCTCTGGCCCACGGCCAGCGGCGGGTAGGCATGGCTGCGGCCGTCCGCGCCGTGATAGATCAGGCTGAGCTGGCCGGTCCGCGGCCCCTGGGCCGGCGTGGCGACGTCCACACGCGTGCTGTAGGGCGTGAGCCATCTCGCACCGAGGCTGCCCTGATCGAACGCGCCAAGATTGCTGCGGTAGGTGCGCGCCCAGGTGATGGGCAATGGTGCGACCAGCGTGAAATCGATGTGAGTGAAGCTTTCGCAGCCGGTGGCAAGACTGATGGCGAACTTGCTTGTCGAGGGGACCGGTGCGCCGGAAATCGGACAGTTCTTGCATCCGGGGTCGCCGTTGACCGGAGCCTGCACACGGAGGTGCTCGACCCGCGTGTCTGGCCTGCTTTTTGTTGCTTCGGCACCGGCACCTGGCGACACGATTGCCGCGCGCGGGCTCTTCTTCTGCGTCATCGCCGACAGCAGCTTGCGCAGCAGCCACATGATGCTGCCCTGCAGTTCCTGGTTGGCGAGATCCGTCAGTTGCTTGCGGAAATCCGCCTTCAAGGTGCTCAGACTCGCGATCACCTCGTTGACCTTTGCCTTGACGCTTTCAGGCAGGTAGCCGGCTGCCTTCCTGGCGGCGTAGTTGGCGGCCCGTTTGGCAGTGCCCTCGGAGTACTTCAGCGCCCGGCGCCACATGCCGCTCCACGTGCTTTGGGTCTTGGGGTCGTAGTCGTTGGCTTCCGCGGCACCCGGCCTGGCGACGGCGAAGAGGTTTTGCCCGCCGAGCACGCGCTGCAGGATGCCGATCAGGTTGTCCAGGATGCTGTCGGATAGCCTCGCGCAATCTTCCAGAATGCCCGAGAGCCTGGCGATGGCCCCGTCGATGAAGGTCTCCAGCTCACCGACGATGGACGCATTCAGGTGTCCCACGAGCGTGGTGACGATGGTCTCGCCAAGATTCCTGGCCCCATGCATGAGTTCCTGCTTCACCAGGTGCAGCGTGGGCCGCAGGCTCATGCGCGCTGCGGCCATGGTGGGCGGTGCAGGAATCAGGCCGATGAGATTGATGCCCAGGCTGGCCCAGTTCAGGAACCTGGTGACGGCATCGGTCGACTTCTTCTCGAGGATGGTGACGATGTCGAGAAACACATCCACCAGCGCCATGATGTTGCCCACGATGGGGATGCTGCCCAGCACCGTGGTCAGCCGATCGAGCGTGACGTAGCCGCCGGTGAAGGACCGTAGCCATTCATCCACCACCTTGCTCGCGGCGGCGATATCTTCCTTGGCGATGGTGTTCAGCGGGGCGACGGCCGTCTGAGGCTCGCGCTCGGCAATCGATGTCGGTGCGGGCTGGCCTTGATGTGTGCCCGATGGTGGCCGCTGCGGCGTGCCTGGTCCCATTGTCCAGTCTCCCTGACTGCGTCTGTTTATGTCGTGAAAATCAATTGGGAAAGAAAAGAGGCTCGGCCGCGCCTGCGCGCGGAACCGGCTGTGCAATCGGGCTGCCGGCTTGCGGAGTTACGGCGCCTCTGCCGACGGGATCGGAATCCGGACGTGCAGGACCATTGCCGAATCAATGCATGCAGATACGACAAGAATCCGGGGGCAATTCGTTCTGCACGAATAGCAAATTGAGCTCACGCTCACCTCCCTCTTTTATTTCTTGCAGGCAATCCTAGAACGCAAGCTGACGCGAATGCGGCCATCTGAAATAAACGAGCGAGCTTTGGTGCGATTTATCTCGATATTCCCAACGCAGGAAAGCAGATCCTCGATGGATCGAGCGAGCCGCAGCTGGCGGACGGCTTCTGCCGCCGCTACGCTCGGCTACAGTCCGAGACACTTATGAACTCACCCCAACTCCAGCGCGGCGTGTTCCTCGCCCTGCTCGCCGCCGTGACCGTCGCCTTCCTCTGGGTGCTGATGCCGTTCTTCGGCGCGGTGCTGTGGGGCGTGGCGCTGGCGATCCTGTTCACGCCGCTCTACAAATGGCTGCTGAAGAAGATGCGCGGCAAACCCAATTTCGCGGCGCTGTCGACGCTGGCCATCTGCCTGTTCATCGTGATCCTGCCGCTGGCCATGGTGGGCGTTTCGCTGGTGCAGGAGATCGCGCTGGTCACGCAGAGCATCCGTTCCGGGCAGCTCAACTTCGCGGCCTACTTCCAGCAGATCCTGGACGCCTCGCCGCAGTGGCTGCTGAACCTGGTCGAACGCTTCGACCTCGGCGACATGGCGGCCTGGCAGGCGCGCATCTCGGCCGCCGCCGGGCAGGCCAGCCAGATCATCGCGAGCCAGGCGCTCGCCATCGGCCAGAACACCTTCGACTTCATCGTCAGCTTCTTCGTGATGCTGTACCTGCTGTACTTCCTGGTGCGCGACGGCGCAACGCTGTCGAAGACGATGCGCGACGCGGTGCCGCTGGCCAAGCCGCACACGCACTACCTGCTCAACAAGTTCACCACCGTGATCCGCGCCACCGTGAAGGGCAACGTGGCGGTGGCCGTCGCGCAGGGCGCGCTCGGCGGGCTGGCGTTCTGGTTCCTCGGCGTGCAGGGTGCACTGCTGTGGGCGGTGCTGATGGCCTTCCTGTCGCTGCTGCCCGCCGTGGGCGCGGCGCTGATCTGGGGGCCGGTGGCCATCTACTTCCTGGCCACGGGCCATTTCTGGCAGGGCGGCGTGCTGATCTTCGTGGGCGTGTTCGTAATCGGCCTGGTCGACAACATCCTGCGCCCCGTGCTGGTGGGCAAGGACACGCAGATGCCCGACTACATCGTGCTGATGTCGACCATCGGCGGCATGGCGATCTTCGGTATCAACGGCTTCGTGATCGGGCCGGTGATCGCGGCGCTGTTCATGGCGGCGTGGAGCCTGTTCGCCGATTCGGGGCACGTGGGCAACGGCCACGAGGCGGCCGAAGGCGCCGAGAACAGCGGCAAGAAGAAGGGCTGAGGCAGGCGCGGGCACCCGCCCGCTCCTCCGTTCGGCCCCGTTCCGCTCCCGTTTCATCCCCACCGCGCGCATTTCGCGCGCGCAATCCTGCGTTTCGTCACATGGCGCTGGGCACCGTGCCCGGCCTGCGAGATCGTCGGACCTCCAACTTCCAACGAGGCCCGCCATGCAACTTCCCGCATTCATGTCCCGCCCGGCCGTGCACGCCCTGTGCGCCGCCGCGATCCTCCTGCCCGCCGGCGCCTTCGCCGCCGACCTGAGCCTGAGCGTCGCCGACGGCCCCACCGCCAATGCCACGCTCTACGTCGCGCTGTACAGCGACGCCGCCAGCTACGCCGACAGCAAGGCCGTGGCTTCGCAGACCGCGCCGATGCAGGACGGCAAGGCCCGCCTCGTGTTCGCAGGGCTGGCGCCCGGACGCTACGCGCTGCGCGCATTCGCCGACGAGAACGGCAACGGCAAGCTCGACACCAATCTCATGGGCATGCCGATCGAGCGCTACGGCTTCTCGAACGACGCCAAGGGCAACCGCGCCGCGCCCGACTTCGAGGCCGCCGCGATCGCCGTCGACGCCGACCTGCAGACCGTCATCCACCTGCGCTGAGGAGCAGGACGCCATGGAACGACGCGAACTCCTGCGCCTGCTGGTTTCGGCCGGCGCCCTGCCCCTGCTGGCACCGCTGGCGCGCGCAGCCGGCACGGACGATTGGCAGACTCAGTTCGAAGCTGCCGGCGCCCCCTGGAAGACCGGCTTCGCCACGCCTGCCGACGACTTCCCGCTCACCCGCGCCACGGTGCGCGGACGCTTCCCCGATGCCGTGGCGGGCACACTGTTCCGCATCGGCCCGGCCGGCCACGACCTGGGCGGCGAGCGCTACCACCACTGGTTCGACGGCGACGGCATGGTGCACCGCTTCGTGATCGAGGGTGCCGACGTGCGGCACCAGGGCCGCTATGTCGCCACGCCCAAGCGCGTGGCCGAAGTGAAGGCCGGCCGCCGCCTGTTCGAGGCCTTCGGCACCATGCCGCCGGGCGTGGAGCCGCCGACCTCTGCCGACAGCATCAACGTCGCCAACACCAGCGTGCTGCCGATGCGCGGCGAGGTGCTGGCGCTATGGGAAGGCGGTTCGGCCACGCGCATCGACGCGCTCACGCTCGACACGCTGGGCGTGAAGACCTGGCGCGCCGACCTCGCGGGCATGCCGTTCTCGGCCCACCCCAAGGTCGATCCGGACGGCACGGTGTGGAATTTCGGCGTGAGTTCGGGCCAGGGCCTGCTGGCGCTGTACGAGATCGCACCCGAAGGCGCGCTGCGGCGCGCGGCCGTGGTGCCGGTGGCCGACATGCCGATGGTCCACGACTTCGCCGTCACCGAGCGGCACCTGGTGTTCCTGCTGCCGCCGCTGGTCTACGACAGCAAGCGCAAGGCCGCCGGCGCGAGCTTTCTCGACGCGCACGTCTGGCGGCCGGAGCTCGGCATGCGCGCGCTGGTCATCGACAAGCGGAACTGGGAGCGCCGCCAGGTGCTCGCGCTGCCGACCGGCTTCCTGTTCCACGTCGGCAACGCCTGGGAGGAAGACACGCCGCGCGGCACGCAGATCCACATCGACTACGTGCGCTCGGACAATGCCGGCTCGGTGTTCGTCACCAGCCGCGAACTCATGCGCGCTCGCCGCGTGAAGACCACCGAGCCGCACCTGACCGTGGCCACGCTGAACCTGTCCACGGAGCGCGCCACGCAGGAGACGCTGGCGCAGGAAGCCGAGTTCCCGCGCATCGACCCGCGCCGCGTCGGCCTGCGCCATCGCCAGGTGGTGCACGCCACGCAGATCCGGCGCGACCTGCCCGGCTTCGGCTCGATCGCGCGCACCGACGTCGAGACCGGCCGCAGCCAGCGCTACAGCTACGGCGCGCAGGCCATGGTGGAAGAACACGTCTTCGTACCCGACGGCTCGAAGCCGGGTTGGGTGCTGGGCACGGTGCTCGACTTCGGCAGGCAGAAGACGGTGCTGTCGTGCTTCGCGGCCGACAACCTCGCGGCGGGACCGGTGGCGCAGGCCACGCTGCCCTACGCCCTGCCGCTGGGCCTGCACGGTGCCTTCGTGGCGGCGTGAAGCTGCCGGTGGGCCTGGTGCTCAGGCCGCCGCCCACCAGCCTTCGTCGAAGCGCCCCTGCAGGAAGGCCACGAAGCCCGACACCTTGCCCGGCACCAGCTTGGGCGACGGGAAGACGGCGTGTATCTCCTGCTCGGGCAGCGCATGGTCGCCGAGCACCTCGCGCACCTTGCCGGCGGCCAGCGAGTCGCTGGCCACGTAGCGCGGCATCAGCGCGATGCCCAGGCCGTCGCGCGCCGCCGCCAGCACGGCCGAGAGGTTGTTCGAGCGGAAGCGGCCCGATACCGGCACCGTGACCGGCTCGCCCCTGGGCGTGTGCATGCGCCAGAACTCGTCGCCCACCACGCTGCTGTAGATGAGAGCCACGTGCGCGCTGAGGTCCTGCGCGCGCTTCGGCGTGCCGTGCTTCTTCAGGTAGGCGGGCGAGGCGACCATCACCCACGGATTGGCGCCCAGGTAGCGCGCGCCCAATGACGAGTCGGCCAGCTTGCCCATGCGGATGGCCACGTCGATGCCCTGCGCGATGAGGTCGACGTAGCGGTCCTCGAAGCTCAGGTCGAGCTGCACCTGCGGATGCCGGCGCATGTACTCGAGCGCCAGCGGCACCACCACGCGCCGCCCGAACGCCACCGAGGTGCCCACGCGCAGCAGCCCCTGCGCCTGGTTCTGCCGCAGCTGCACGATGCTGTCGGCCTCCTCGGCCTCGCGCACGATGGTCTTGCACTTCTCGTAGTAGAGCGCGCCCGGCTCGGTGAGGCTCACGCCGCGCGTGTTGCGGTTGAGCAGGCGCACCTTCAGCCGCTCCTCGGTGGCCGCGATCTGCTTGGTCACCGTGGGCTGCGTGGTGTTGAACTCGCGCGCGGCCTTCGAGAAGCTGCCCATCTCGACAACGCGCACGAACATTTCCATTGCAAGCAATCTGTCCATGGGCCGGATGGTAGTCACTTATTCCAGCCTGGAATAGGTTTTATGGTCCGCAGCCGTCTTCTTGGAATCCGCCCGGATTCCTACAGTGAGCCCATCCCAAAGGAGACTTCACAATGGCAAAGATGACAGCGGTCCAGGCCGCGGTTCTGGTGATGGAGAAGGAAGGCGTGACGCAGGCCTTCGGCGTGCCGGGTGCGGCGATCAACCCGATGTATTCGGCGCTGCGCCAGCGCGGCAGCATCGCGCACATCCTGGCGCGCCACGTCGAAGGCGCCTCGCACATGGCCGAGGGCTACACCCGCGCGGTGGCCGGCAACATCGGCGTGTGCATCGGCACCTCGGGCCCGGCGGGCACGGACATGATCACGGGCCTGTACTCGGCCTGGGCCGATTCGATTCCCATCCTCTGCATCACCGGCCAGGCGCCGCGCGCACGGCTCTACAAGGAAGACTTCCAGGCGGTCGACATCGAGTCGATCTCCAAGCCCGTCACCAAGTGGTCGGTCACGGTGCGCGAGCCGGGCCAGGTGCCGCAGGTGTTCCAGCAGGCCTTCCACCTGATGCGCTCGGGCCGCCCGGGCCCGGTGCTGATCGACCTGCCCTTCGACGTGCAGATGGCGCAGATCGAGTTCGACATCGACAGCTACGAGCCGCTCAAGCCCTACAAGCCGGCCGCCACGCGCGCGCAGATCGAGAAGGCCATCACGATGCTCAATGCGGCGGAGCGCCCGCTGATCGTGGCCGGCGGCGGCGTCATCAACGCCGACGCGTCCGACCTGCTGGTGCGCTTTGCCGAAGCCACCGGCGTGCCGGTGATTCCCACGCTGATGGCCTGGGGGGCGATTCCCGACGACCATCCACTGATGGCCGGCATGTGCGGCCTGCAGACTAGCCACCGCTACGGCAACGCGACGATGCTCGCGAGCGACTTCGTGCTCGGCATCGGCAACCGCTGGGCCAACCGCCACACCGGGTCGGTCGATGTCTACACCAAGGGGCGCAAGTTCGTGCACGTGGACATCGAGCCCACGCAGATCGGCCGCGTGTTCACGCCCGACTTCGGCATCGTCTCCGACGCCAAGGCCGCGCTGCAGCTCTTTGTCGAAGTGGCCGAGGAAATGAAGGCCGCCGGCCGCCTGCCCGACCGCCGCGACTGGGCCAGGCAATGCATCGAGCGCAAGAAGACCATGCTGCGCAAGACCAACTTCGACGAAGTGCCGATGAAGCCGCAGCGCGTGTACCAGTGCATGAACAACAACTTCAGCAACGACACCTGCTACGTGAGCACCATCGGGCTCTCGCAGATCGCCGCCGCGCAGTTCCTGCACGTGTACAACCCGCGCCACTGGATCAACTGCGGCCAGGCCGGCCCGCTGGGCTGGACCATTCCGGCCGCGCTGGGCGTGCGCGCCGCCGACCCCGCGCGCAAGATCGTCGCGCTGTCGGGCGACTACGACTTCCAGTTCATGATCGAGGAGCTGGCCGTGGGCGCGCAGTTCAAGCTGCCGTACATCCACATCGTGGTCAACAACTCCTACCTCGGCCTGATCCGCCAGGCGCAGCGCGGCTTCGAGATGGACTACTGCGTGCAGCTCGCGTTCGACAACATCAACGCCGGCCCTGACGCCGGCATCGAGAGCAGCTACGGCGTGGACCACCTCAAAGTGGTCGAAGGCCTGGGCTGCAAGGCGATCCGCGTGAACCGGCAGGAAGAGATCGCACCGGCCATCCGCCGCGCCGAAGCGCTGATGGCGGAGTTCAGCGTGCCGGTGGTGATCGAGGTGATGCTGGAGCGCGTGACCAACATCGCGATGGGCACCGAGATCGACAACATCACCGAGTTCGAGCCGCTGGCCGAGACGCTGGCCGATGCACCGACCGCCGTCGCGGCCCTGCTCGACTGAAAAGAAGGAAGAGAAAAGACATGCCCAAGTTCGCAGCCAACCTCACGATGCTCTTCACCGAGCTGCCTTTCATGCAACGCTTCGAGGCCGCCGCCAAGGCGGGTTTCGAAGGCGTGGAGTACCTCTTCCCCTACCCCTTCGAGAAGAAGGAACTCGCTGCCGCCCTGCGCGACAACGGCCTGCAGCAGGTGCTGCACAACCTGCCGGCCGGCGACTGGGACAAGGGCGAGCGCGGCATCGCCTGCCACCCCGACCGCACCGGCGAGTTCGCCGAGGGCATCGCCATGGCGATCGACTACGCGACCGCGCTCGGCTGCCCGCAGGTCAACTGCCTCGTCGGCAAGGTGCCCGCGGGCGTGACCACCGAGGCCGCGCACAAGACGGTGGTCGCGAACCTGCGCCTCGCCGCACGCGAACTCGAAGCGGCCGGCCTGCGCCTGCTGATCGAGCCCATCAACACCTTCGACATTCCGGGCTTCTTCCTCACGCGCACCGACCAGGCGCTGGCGCTGATCGACGAAGTCGGTTCGCCCAACCTGCGCGTGCAGTACGACATCTACCACGCGCAGCGCATGGAAGGCGAACTGGGCAACACGCTCACGAAGAATTTGCCGCGCATCGGCCATATCCAGCTGGCCGACAACCCAGGCCGCGGCGAGCCGGGCACGGGCGAGATCAACTACCCGTGGCTCTTCCGGCACATCGATTCGCTCGGCTACGACGGCTGGATCGGGTGCGAATACAAGCCCCGCGCCACTACCGTCGAAGGCCTCGGATGGCGCCAGGCACTCACCCAACAGCAATAAGCATCGGACAAGGAAACAGAGACATGACAACCCAGCAAAAAATCGGATTCATCGGCCTCGGCATCATGGGCGCGCCCATGGCGGGGCACCTGCTCGACGCGGGCCACCAGCTCTTCGTGAACACGCATGGCAACACGCCCGAGCCCTTCATCTCGAAGGCCACCATCTGCGCCTCGGCGGCCGAAGTGACGCGCCAGGCCGACGTGGTCTTCATCATGGTGCCGGACACGCCCGACGTGGAGAAGGTGCTGTTCGGCGCGCCCGGTACCGAAGGCGTGGCCGACGGCCTGAAGGGCTCCAGCGGCAAGATCGTGGTGGACTGCAGCTCCATCGACCCGATCGCCACCAAGGACTTCGCCAGGCGCATCGTCGCGCTCGGCGCCGGCTACATCGACGCGCCGGTCTCCGGCGGCGAGGTGGGCGCCAAGGCCGCCAGCCTCACGATCATGTGCGGCGGCGACGAAGGCACCTTCGGCCGCGTGAAGCCGCTGCTCGACAAGATGGGCAAGAACGTCACGCTCGTGGGCGGCGCCGGCGACGGCCAGGTCTGCAAGGTGGCCAACCAGATCATCGTGGCGCTGAACATCGCTGCCGTGGGCGAGGCGCTGGTGTTCGCCTCGAAGGCGGGCGCCGACCCGGCCAAGGTGCGCCAGGCGCTGATGGGCGGCTTCGCGAGCTCGCGCATCCTCGAAGTGCACGGCGAGCGGATGATCAAGCGCACCTTCGCGCCGGGCTTTCGCATCGCGCTGCACCAGAAGGACCTGAACCTCGCGATGCAGAGCGCGCGCTCGCTGGGCGTGGCGCTGCCGCAGACGGCCGGCGCGGCGCAGCTCATGAACGCCTGCGCTGCACTGGGCTACGGCCAGCTCGACCACTCGGCGCTGGTGCGCGCGCTGGAGGCGCTGGCGCAGCACACGGTGACCCCGGACTGACCAGGCTCTCCCCCAGGCTTCGCGCACTTCGTGTCGCTTCGCCAACCCCCTCGCCGGGGGCAACACCTGCGGCCCGGCAAAGCCGGTTCCGCGGTGTTCCTGGAAAGAATCAGGTCTTTGCGGCTTCCAGCGACTCCTTCAGGTTGCGCCGGCGCCATGCCCAGGTCTTCACGGCCTGCGGCAGGATGCCGAGGCACGACGCGTAGTAGGTCACCTTGAAGCCCCAGAAGCGCGGCCCGATGGGCGTGTCTCGGAACAGGTCGCCGGCCAGGATGGACAGCATCGCCTCCTGCATGCGCCAGACGTTGCGCGGGTTCATGAACAGGCGGCGGATGGCCGGCGAGGTGATGCGGTAGATGAACCACGAGAACATCCTGGGTCCGCGCTTCATCACCTTCTCGTAGTGGCGGAAGGCCTTCTCGGCTTCCTTCGCCTCGCCCTTGAGCCAGTGGTCGGCCGCGGTGGCGGCCTCGAAGCCGCTGTTCATCGCCAGGTACACGCCCGAGGAGAACATCGGGTCGACGAAGGCGTAGGCGTCGCCCACCATCATGAAGCGGTCGCCGCGGCAGAACTTGGAGTCGTAGGCGTAGTTGCCGGTGGAGGTGGCGCCTTCCATCAGCGTGGCGTTCTTCAGGCGCGCGGCCAGCTTGGGCGCGAGCGCGATGGTTTCCATCAGGAACTCTTCGAGCGAGCCCTTGCGGCGCTTGAAGTAGGCCGGCGAAGCCACAGCGCCAACGCTCACGGTACCGTCCTTCAGCGGGATGTACCAGAACCAGCCGTGATCGAACCAGAACAGCGTGATGTTGCCCTCGAAGCGGCCCGGCCGGCGCTCGGCGTTGGCGAAGTGGCCGTACAGGGCCGCGCTGGCGTGCTTGCGGTTGCGCTGCTTCACATCGAACTGGTTCGACAGCAGGGTGTCGCGCCCGCTGGCGTCGATCACGAAACGCGGGCGCCAGGTGGTTTCGGTGCCGTCGTCGGCCTTGACCTTGACCAGCGGGCGCTTCTCGCCGCCGGTGTCGGCGTCCATGTCCACGCCGGTGACGCGCCGGCCCTCGAAGGTGCGCGCGCCGCGCGCGGCGGCATGGCGGAACAGCAGCTCGTCGAACTCCGAGCGGCGCACGTGCACCGCGTACGGAAAGCTCTTGTCCATCGCCTCGCCGAAGTTGAAGTGGCTGCTGTGGTCGTGCCAGGGCGAAACGAACTCGGCGCCGTGCTTGCGGATGCCGATGGCCTCGACCTCGGTGCGCACGCCCAGCCGGTCGAACAGCGGCATGTTCATCGGCAGCAGCGACTCGCCGATGTGAAAGCGCGGATGCTGCGCCTTCTCGATCAGCACCACGTCGTGGCCCTTGTCCGCGAGCAAGGCGGCCACCGTGGAGCCCGAAGGGCCCCCGCCAATGACCACGACATCGGGGTCGTTGCCGGTGAAAGGTCCTGATGTCATGCGTTGTTGCCCCTCGTTGTGGTTTTATCGCTGTTGGCGCTACCCCGGCCAGCACCGGCCAATCGCAAGCCGTGAGCCCCCGCAGGTAACGATCGCGCAGTTTAGCCAACCGCCGGCCAACTCCATCACGCCGAAGATATGGATTCAGGCGTTTTCGGCATTCCCCCTGTACAAAGAGGCTGCGCTTTTGCGGTAGCCTCATTGCCCGTCAGAAACAAGGAGACTTTCATGGCTGCACCCCTTTCCCCCGCAGAAGAAGCACTTCGCGAGGCAGCGCGCGAATACCACCGCTCACCCGTCAAGGGCAAGATCTCGATCACCCCCACCAAGCCCCTGCTGAACCAGCGCGACCTGTCGCTGGCCTATTCGCCGGGCGTGGCCTACCCGTGTCTCGACATCGCCGCAGACCCCGCCACGGCCTCCGAATACACCGCGCGCGGCAACCTGGTGGGCGTGATCACCAACGGTACCGCGGTGCTCGGGCTGGGCGACATCGGCCCGCTGGCCGCCAAGCCGGTGATGGAAGGCAAGGGCTGCCTGTTCAAGAAATTCGCCGGCATCGACGTGTTCGACATCGAGCTGGCCGAGCGCGATCCCGACAAGCTGGTCGAGATCATCGCGGCGCTGGAGCCCACGCTGGGCGGCATCAACCTCGAGGACATCAAGGCGCCCGAGTGCTTCTACATCGAGAGGAAGCTGCGCGAGCGCATGAACATCCCGGTGTTCCACGACGACCAGCACGGCACGGCCATCATCTCGGCCGCAGCCCTCCTCAACGGGCTGGAGCTGGTCGGCAAGAAGATCGAGGACGTGAAGATCGCCGTCTCGGGCGCGGGCGCCGCAGCCATCGCCTGCCTCGACGTGATGGTCGGCCTGGGCGCCAAGCCGGCCAACATCCATGCCTGCGACTCCAAGGGCCTGATCTACATGGGCCGCGCGGGCGGTTTCGACGAATCCAAGGCACGCTACGCCCAGAAAGACACCGGCGCCCGCACCCTGGCCGACGTGGTCAGGGACGCCGATGTGTTCCTGGGCTGCTCGGCCCCGGGCGTCATGAGCGCCGAGATGGTCAAGACCATGGGCACGCAGCCCATCATCCTGGCGCTGGCCAACCCCGAGCCCGAGATCCGCCCCGAGCTGGCCAAGGCCGTGCGGCCGGACTGCATCATCGCCACGGGCCGTTCGGACTACCCGAACCAGGTCAACAACGTGCTGTGCTTCCCGTATATCTTCCGCGGCGCGCTCGACTGCGGCGCCAGCAAGATCACGGAAGAGATGAAGCTGGCCTGCGTGCGCGAGATCGCCGAGCTGACCAAGGCCGACATCAGCGAAGAGGTGGCCACCGCCTACGCCGGCCAGGAGCTGGCCTTCGGCCCCGACTACATCATTCCGAAGCCCTTCGACTCGCGCCTGATCCTGCGCATCGCGCCGGCCGTGGCCAAGGCCGCTGCCGCCTCGGGTGTCGCGACGCGTCCGATCGAGGACATGGACGCCTACCGCCAGCACCTGACGCGCTTCGTCTACCAGACCGGCATGTTCATGCGCCCGGTGTTCAGCGCCGCCAAGATTGCCACCGCCAAGCGCGTGGCCTACGCGGAAGGCGAAGACGAGCGCGTGCTGCGCGCCGCGCAGTGGGCGGTGGACGAAGGCGTGGCCAAGCCGATCCTGGTGGGCCGCCCCGCCGTGATCGAGGCGCGCATCAAGAAGGCCGGCCTGCACATCCGCGCGGGCACCGACTTCGAGATCGTCAACCCCGAGGACGATCCGCGCTTTCGCACCTACTGGGAGAGCTTCCACAAGATCATGGGCCGCCGCGGCGTGACGCCGGAGGCCGCCAAGACCATGGTGCGCCGCTCGAACACCACCATCGCCGCGCTGATGCTGCACCTGGGCGACGCCGACGCGATGATCTGCGGCCTGGTCGGCCGCTTCGACGTGCACCTGGAGCACATCCGCAACCTGATCGGCCTGAAGCGCGACGCGCCCGGCTTCGCCACGCTGAACGCGCTGACGCTCGACAAGGGCACGATCTTCATCACCGACACCAACGTGAACGAAGACCCGAGCGCCGAGATGCTGGCGAGCATCGCGGTGATGGCCGCCGAGGAAGTGCGCCGCT
This sequence comes from Variovorax sp. Varisp36, assembly GCF_047304235.1. Taxonomy (NCBI): domain Bacteria; kingdom Pseudomonadati; phylum Pseudomonadota; class Betaproteobacteria; order Burkholderiales; family Comamonadaceae; genus Variovorax; species Variovorax sp. Varisp36. Next base: position 70,518 of record NZ_JBGLYU010000012.1, on the reverse strand, counting down.
TCGGCCTGCCGCCGAAGGTCGCCTTCCTGTCGCACTCGAACTACGGCACCTCGAGCCGCGCCTCGGCCCGCAAGATGCGGCTGGCGCGCGACCTGTTCGCGCAGATGGCACCCGACATCGAATGCGACGGCGAGATGCACGGCGACGCGGCGCTGTCGGAAGATGTCCGCCGCACCGCCCTGCCCGAGACCACGCTGAGCGGCGAAGCCAACCTGCTGGTGTGCCCGAACCTCGATTCGGCGCACATCCTCTACAACGTGCTGAAGATGACCGGTGCCAACGGCATCACGGTCGGCCCGGTGCTGCTGGGCGCCGCGAGCTCGGCGCACGTGCTCACGCCGTCGTCGACGGTGCGCCGCATCATCAACATGACAGCGCTGGCGGTGGCGAAAGTGACCGTCGACAAGTAATCACCGGGCCATCCGGCGGGCGAACTGCCCGCCTTCGGTGCCAAAAACGCGGCAATGCCGCGTTTTTGCATTTGGGGGGTGCAGATGGCGCACCGTATCGACCCACCGGGAGGGTTCGCACCAATCGCGTGCGGGCACCGTTTTTGCTTGAATGCCGAAGCATTCACATCACGGATAACGCATGAACAAGCGCCAACTGCTCCAGTCCTTCCTCGCCGCCTCGGCCCTCTGCTTCGGCCTCTCACCGGCCCTTGCCCAGAGCCCGACGCCGATCAAGTTCCAGCTCGACTGGCGCTTCGAGGGACCGGCCGCGCTGTTCCTGCATCCCGCCGCCAAGGGCTACTTCAAGGCGGCCGGGCTCGACGTGAGCATCGACGCGGGCAACGGCTCGGGCGGCACCGTCACGCGCGTGGCCTCGGGCGCCTACGACATGGGCTTTGCCGACCTCGCGGCGCTGATGGAGTTCCACGCCAACAACCCCGACAGCCCGAACAAGCCGGTCGCGGTGATGATGGTCTACAACAACACGCCGGCCTCGGTCATGGCGCTCAAGAAGAGCGGCATCACCAAGCCCACCGACCTCGCCGGCAAGAAGCTCGGCGCGCCGGTGTTCGATGCCGGCCGGCGCGCCTTCCCGATCTTCGCGAAGGCCAACAACATCGGTGCCGTCAATTGGACCGCCATGGACCCGACGCTGCGCGAGACCATGCTGATGCGCGGCGACATCGACGCCATCACCGGCTTCACCTTCACCTCGCTGCTCAACCTCGAGGCGCGCGGCGCCAAGGCGGCCGACATCGTCGTGCTGCCCTACCCCGACTACGGCGTGAAGCTCTACGGCAACGTGATCATCGCCTCGCCCAAGCTCATCAAGGAGAACCCGGCGGCGGTGAAGAAATTCCTCTCGGCCTTTGCCAAGGGGGCGAAGGAAGTCATCGCCAACCCGGCAGTGGCCATCGAATCGGTGAAGGCGCGCGACGGCATCATCGACAGCAAGCTCGAAACGCGCCGCCTGCAGCTGGCCATCGATACCGTCATCAACAGCGCCGACGCGCGCGCCGAAGGCTTCGGCACGGTCAACGCAGGCCGCATGTCGCTGATGGCCTCGCAGGTGTCGGACGCGTTCGGCACCAAGACGCGCGTGAGCCCCGACGCGGTGTGGACCGCCTCGCTGCTGCCGCCGTCGGCCGAACTGAACATCCTGTCGAAGAAGTGATGGTGCACGCATCGCAAGCGGCCGCCCCCTTCGTCGACTTCCAGGACGTCTGGCTCGCCTACAACGAGGAGCTTCTTCGCGCCAACCACTTCGCGGTCGAGGCCATCGACCTGAAGGTCAGGCGCGGCGAATTCATCGCCATCGTCGGCCCCTCGGGTTGCGGCAAGTCGACCTTCATGAAGCTCACCACCGGGCTGAAGATGCCGTCGATGGGCAAGATCCGCATCGACGGGCAGAACGTGACCGGGCCGCTGAAGATCTCGGGCATGGCCTTCCAGGCGCCTTCGCTGCTGCCGTGGCGCACCACGGTCGACAACGTGCTGCTGCCGCTGGAGATCGTCGAGCCCTACCGCTCGAACTTCAAGGCCAAGCGCAAGGAGTACGTCGAGCGCGCACGCAAGCTGCTGCAGAAGGTGGGCCTCGCGGGCTATGAGGACAAGTTCCCATGGCAGCTCTCGGGCGGCATGCAGCAGCGCGCGAGCATTTGCCGTGCGCTCATCCACGAGCCCAAGATGCTGCTGCTCGACGAGCCCTTCGGCGCGCTCGACGCCTTCACGCGCGAAGAGCTGTGGTGCATCCTGCGCGACCTGTGGACCGAGCAGCAGTTCAACGTGATCCTGGTGACGCACGACCTGCGCGAATCGGTGTTCCTGGCCGACACGGTGTACGTGATGAGCAAGAGCCCGGGGCGCTTCGTGGTGAAGCGCGACATCGAGCTGCCGCGTCCGCGCGAACTCGAACTCACCTACACCAAGGAGTTCACCGACATCGTGTTGGAGCTGCGCGGGCACATCGGCGCGATCCGCGGCAATGCCGCCGGCGCCACGGCGGCGGCGCACTGAGGAACGCGCGTGAAGAACACCAAGCAAATCGAACGCTGGTCGCCATGGCTGCTGCTCGTGGCGGTGATCCTGCTGTGGCAGGTGATCTGCGCGGGCTTCGAGGTTTCGGACTTCATCTTTCCGAGCCCGCTGCGCATCTGGAACCAGTTCTGGGAATTCAAGGAAATCATCGCAGGCCACGCCTGGCGCACCTTCTGGGTCACGATGGCGGGCTTCGGCCTGGCGATCGTGGTGGGCGTGCTGCTGGGCTTCGTGATCGGCAGCTCGCGCATTGCGTACGCGGCCATCTACCCGCTGATGACGGCGTTCAACGCGCTGCCCAAGGCAGCCTTCGTGCCCATCCTCGTGGTGTGGTTCGGCATCGGCGCGGGGCCGGCGATCCTCACGGCCTTTTTGATCAGCTTCTTCCCGATCATGGTGAACATCGCGACCGGCCTCGCCACGCTCGAGCCCGAGCTGGAAGACGTGCTGCGCGTGCTGGGCGCCAGGCGCTGGGACGTGCTCATGAAGATCGGCCTGCCGCGTTCCATGCCGTACTTCTTCGGCTCTCTGAAGGTCGCCATCACGCTGGCCTTCGTCGGCACCACCGTCAGCGAGATGACGGCCGCCAACGAAGGCATCGGCTACTTGCTGATCTCCGCCGGCTCGGCCATGCAGATGGGCCTGGCCTTCGCGGGCCTGATGGTGGTGGGCGCGATGGCGATGCTGATGTACGAACTGTTCAGCGTGATCGAGAAGCACACGACAGGCTGGGCGCATCGCGGATCGCAGAACCAGTAGGCCGCGCCTGATCAGGCGAGATGCCAGCGCCGGCTGTGCTGCCCCTGCTTCGCGAACACATGGGCAAGGTGCTTCTTGACTGTGTTGACGCTGATGCCGAGCCGCTCAGCGATCTGCTTGTTGGTCATGTCACGGTACATCAGCGACAGCACCTCGTTCTCTCGCGCGGTCAGTCTCATTGCAGGCGATATCGCACAGGACGCCGGCCGCCCGCCGGCTGCCTTCAATCGCAGCACAGACAGATAAAGCGCCTGCAACACCGGACCCGGGAAGCCCAAGGTGCCTGCCAGCACGGCATCCAGCGATTGCGCGAACTGCTCTGCGCTCGCGGCCCACTCGACGCAGCCGCGCGCCTGACTTCGGATCGCTGCATCCAGCCCGGGCATTGAGGGCGCCTCCCAGCCGAGGAGCCAGTCGGTGGCTGGAAAGCGGCGGCGCAGGTCGTCCAATTTGTTGACTCTTTCCGGCGCAATCAGCGCGATGTCCACCAGCAGCAGACGGGGTGCCTGCAGCAGGCAGCGCGCTTCCAGCTCGGAGATGCCGTTCATTTCCGCGTGCTCGATCCGGTACATCCGCTCGGCCGAGTGCCTCGAGGCCAACAGGCCCAGCCCGGACAACGTCGACGCGCGGCCCGGGCAGGTTGCGACGAGAACCGGCACACGGACTTCGACCGCAGGGCAAGGGGCTGGAGATGGAATCTCCAGGCAAGCTGGCTGAAAGCAGCTCGATGTCCACAGCGCGGGTAGCGCAAACGGCGACAGCGGACGGAAGTCTTGCGTGAACGGCCGCGGATCTGCGTTCCACGCAGGCTCCCGCCCAGCAGGCGACATTGGGACTTCTTCCATGGCTTCCTCCGAGGCGCTTGTTTTGGAGGTATCCGGAAGGTAATGATAAAGACCACGTCATCGTGCAGATAGGTCCGCGGCCCTCGCAAGGTATCAAAAGGTTATGGGCATGAGGGGCACACGCCCGGCACAGCGCGTCATCCCTTGGGTGACAACTTTTATCCTATGGACAGCGCGCCGCCTGGCGGTTCAGCATTCCTCCCTGCTGATACATGGACCTGACTGATTGCCAGCGAACGCGCGTAAATCGGGGCATCAATGCTGTCGGCATTTTTTTCCAAACCGAGGAGTGTTTATGCCTGCGTTAAATCTGACGGCCGGCTCGACCGTCACTCTGGACGAATCCGCCAATTTGCAGAACCTTGCCGCTACTCCCGCCATTGCCGGCGACAGTAACGACAATGACATCTCCGCAAGCTCGCTGCCGACGGCCTTCAGCAGCCGCTTGGCGGCCCAGAGTGTCGGCACCGCCATCAACGCCGCTTTGAGCGGCTATGACGGGACCAATGCCGGCACCAACGCATTCACGTTCAGCGTAACCGGCGCGGTCACCGATATCTCCTTCACGGACGCGAACGGCGCTCCGCTCAATGGCTTCGACAGCGGTCTCAACACCGCCGATGGCGAAGACATCTTCCTGTACACCGATCCGACCAACAACAACGTCGTCTACGGGAAGACGGCCCTCAATGTCGTCGTGTTCGCCGCCTACCTGGAGGAGACGGGAACCCCGGTGACCGGCGCCAAGATGTGGATGGTCCAGTATGAAGCAATAGCGAACCCCGATGCGACCAATCCAGACGATGCGGTCAACCTGCTGAACAAGGTCTTCGTCAGCGTCAGCCAGGATGCGGACTTCAACCTCGCAGGCGCGCCATCCGGCCAGAACCTGTTCCTGATGTTTACGAAGGACAACCCGACGATCGTCAACGGCCGGATTTCCGACGTGTCGATCATCGCGACGGGAAAGGACCCGGCAAATCAATCCGGCGCAAACCCCAACAGCACCGCCGACGACATCAACATCACGACCGGCGACACGATCAACACCAGCCAGGCCGGCGGGCCGACCACGTTCGGCACCAACAGCCAGATGATCACCGAGCAGGAAGGCATCCGCTTCACGTTCGTGACCGGCGCCAGGGCGGACGTCACCATTCCGAACCTGGACCAGAACGAGGCCGATCTGGAGTCGAACATCGACTTCACCGGCATGTTCGGAGCCAGGACCGCCGATTTCGACGTGGTGCAGTTGCAAAGCGGAAAGAGTGCCCAGGTCAAGGTCACCGCATACAGCACGGCGGTCGAGTCCGGCAACAGCTTCATCGACGGCTATGCGGGCGACCAGGTGGTTTCGATCACGAGCGTGCGCGTGCTCGATTCCGTCACCGGGGCGCCTCTGGAAACCTTCTCGAACGGCGCCGAGGGCGCACTGAGTTCGGCCATCGTCATCAGCATCACCAACGGCGTTGCGACGATCACCGGCGTCAAGGCCGGCTACTCGATCGAATACACGACCTCGGCGGACCACAACCGCGTACTCATCGAAAACGGGGCCGCCCTCAATGCCTCGGGCAACACCCACGCCGACTTCGACATCGGGGGTTTCCGGCTGCTGCAGGTTTCCAGCGCAACGGCAGAGGTCGGCTCCATGATGAACTTCGAGGACGACGGCCCGTCCATCGTGCTGGCGACGCCCACCGACACCGCGCTGCTCAACACGCAGGACGCCGACACCATCGGCGCCGCCACCGACTCCGCCACCACGAACTTCGCGACTGCATTCGGAACGACTTCGAGCAGCTATGGCACCGATGGGGCGGGCTCCACCAACTCGGTCTTCGCGCTCGGCGTGAAAACGCAAGGTGGCGACTCAGGACTCAAGAGCGATGGCGCGACCATCTACCTGTACCTGCTGGGCGGCAAGGTCGTCGGTTCGACTTCCGCCACCGAGGCCGGCGTCGCAGCGGCCAATACCGTCTTCGACCTGGCCGTGGGCGCAACCGGTTCGGTCACGCTGCAGCAGTTCACCGAAATCGATCACGCGCTGCCGGGTGCTTCGTCGAACTACGCGGCCCAGCAGGCCACGCTGGCCGACGATCTGGTCACACTGACCGATTCCGTGACGCTCACCGATCGCGATGGCGACACCGCTACCGATTCCAAGGTGCTCAACATCGGCGCGAACATCAAGTTCGACGATGACGGCCCGACGATCGTGCTGGCAACGCCAACCGACACGGCGCTGCTCAATACCCAGGACGCCCAGACCATCGCAGCGGCCACCGACTCCGCCACCCAGGACTTCGCGAGTGCCTTCGGCGTGACGTCGAGCAGCTATGGCGCCGATGGGGCGGGCAGCACCACATCGACCTATGCGCTCGGCGTGGCAACGCAAGGGGGAGCTTCAGGACTCACGAGCGACGGCGCAAGCATCAAGCTGTACCTGGTTGGCACGACGGTCGTCGGATCGACCTCCGCCACCGCGGCCGGCATCACGGCGGCCAACACCATCTTCGACCTCACGGTGAGCGGGACCGGTTCGGTGACACTGCAGCAGTTCGCCGAAATCGACCACGCGCTGCCGGGTGCCTCGTCGAACTACGCGGCCCAGCAGGCCACGCTGGTCGACACGTTGATCACCCTGACCAATGCCGTGACGCTCACCGACGGGGATGGCGATACCGCGACCGATTCCAAGGTGCTCAATATCGGCGCCAACATCAAGTTCGACGACGACGGCCCGACGGTGACCTCCATCTCCGACCTCAACGGAACGAACGACGCCCAGCCCATTACGGGGACCTACAACATCTCCGTTGGCGCCGACGACGTGGACAACGCGTCGACCGACGGCATCGTGCTGAACAGCCTGACCGGAACGACCGGCGGCGGGCGGCCCATCACCGATGCAACCGTCTCGCACTTCGCCGAAGACGCCACGACGGTCACCTACAACTTCGGCTTCAACTACTACCCCGGGCCGACGTCGACGACGACGCAGGCGGCAACGGGCACGGTCGTCTTCAACAAGACGGACGGCACCTTCTCCTTCGACCTGGACCAGGTCTTCGGAGGACAAACGACGTTCTCCACGAGTGCGCCGCTGGCATCCTTCAATTACGACACGGAAGGCAACAACTCGCCGGAGATCGTGGTCCAGCAATACAGCAACGACTTCTTCGGCGTGCTTTCGGCCAGGGCGTCCACGCCTCCGAGCGACTCCGGCGACCTGCTGGCAGGCAACAACCACGCCTTTCTGGCGGGCGAAACCTTCACCAGCGAGAGTGCCGGTTTCGTCAACGTCGCAACCAACACCCTCGGCGTGAACTCCGATACCGTCCAATCGGGCGAGCTGCTGAACTTCGACTTCTACAGGTCGAATCCGGTGAGCAACCCCAATCTGACGAGTCCACCGCAGCGCCCAGGAGCGGCCATCGTCGGTACGGACACGGCCTACGCCGACGCGATCAACATCACGATCGACCAGATCACGGACGGCGAGGATGTGGCTGTTCTGCTGAAGTTGTTCAACGCGTCGACAAACACTTCCACGACCAGGCTCCTGATCGCCAACTCTGCGGCGGACTATCAATCGGCCGGAGGAGGTTTGAAGGTCGTCAGCATCGGCGAGGACGACTACGACAGCGCCAACTACCAGATCACGGGCGTGCAGGTCCTGAGCAGCACCGAAGACATCACCGGCACGGGCATCAGCCTGAGCAGCCACAACACGGTGAATCTGACAGCGACCGGCTCGAACTATGCCGATACGGCGGACAACGACGTGTTCAAGATCATCAAGATCGATGTGATCACATCGACGACGATCAATTCGGACGTGGACCTGAACTTTGTGGGTCAGGTGATCGACGGCGATGCCGACTTCGCGGGCTTCAACTTCGACGTCCACCTGGAGATCGACGGCGTGGCCAACCTGATAGGCACGACCCAGCAAACGGAAGCGATCGCATAACGAATCCTGGCGCAAGGGGGCAGCAGAAACGCGGCCCCCTTCTCACCCCGCCTGTGCTCGGGCGTACTGATGTCGAACCTGCGAGGTGGTATGAAGCCTCAGGAAAAGTCTGGCGAGTTGCGGCAGGCGGTGACAACGCTCCGCGCCTACTTCGTGCGGGCGGCCTGGTTCAGTGTTTGCTCCGGCCTTTTGCTGCTGGCGCCGAGCGGGTACATGCTGGAGGTGTATGGGCGAGTGGTGAACAGCCGCAGCCCGCTCACGCTGGCCATGCTGACATTGCTGGTCCTGGCCGCTTACTGCCTGATGGAAATACTCGACTGGGCACGCGCGGAGGTGATGTATCGGGCCGGACAGAAACTGGATCGGAAGATGCGGGACCGCGTGTTCTGCGCCATCTTCGAAGCGGGTCTCAAGCGGCTGCCGGGCGGGACCGTGCAGCCTCTCAACGACCTTCGGACCTTGCGGGAGTTCCTGTATTCACCGCCGTTGCTGGCGTTGATGGAAGCGCCGGTCTCGCTGGTCTTCGTGGGGCTGATGTTCACCATCAGCCCGGTGCTGGGCCTGTCGGCCGTCGTGGGCTCGCTGCTGCAGGTGTTCGTCGGGTGGATCAACGACCGGAGCACGCGGCCGCCGCTGGTGTCGGCCAATCGCAGTGCGATCGAAGCGCAGCAGTATGCGGACGCCGCGTTGAGAAACTCGCAGGTCATCGAGTCGATGGGCATGCTGCCGGACGTCCATCGCCGCTGGATGGACAAGCGACGCGATTTCCTGCAGCGCGAGGCCATCGCTTCGGACCGTGCCGGGGCCTATCAGGCCGTCAGCAAGTTCCTGCAGGTCGCCATGGGTTCCCTGTTGCTCGGCCTGGGTGCCTGGCTGCTGCTGAAGAACCAGCTCAACGGCGGCGCCGGAATGATGGTCGTCGGCTCGATCCTGGGCGGCCGGGCCCTGGCGCCGCTGGTGCAGCTCGTGACGCAATGGCGCGCGGTGGTGAATGCCTGCGATGCATGGCAGCGTCTGGACAGCCTGTTGGGCGTCATTGCCCAAAGACCGGACACGATGTCCTTGCCGCCGCCCAAAGGCGCGCTTCAAGTCGAAAGCCTCGTTGCCGGCGCTCCGGGCAACGGTCCGGCCATTCTGAAGAACGTGGCCTTCGGCCTGGTGCCCGGCGAGGTGCTCGCCGTCGTGGGGCCTTCTGCCGCGGGGAAGACGACCCTGGCACGCCTGATCGTCGGCCTCTGGCCCGCGACGAGCGGCAAGGTGCGGCTGGACGGCGCGGACGTTTTCGCGTGGGACAAGAGCGAACTCGGCCCGCACATCGGCTATCTGCCCCAGGACGTGGAATTGCTCGAGGGCACGGTGGCCGAGAACATCGCGCGCTTCGGGGAGGTGCGGCCTGCGAAGGTCGAGGCGGCAGCTTTGGCCGTCGATCTGCACGCCTGCATCGCGGGCCTTCCGCTGGGCTACGACAGCCCGATCGGCCCCGAAGGGACCATGCTGTCGGGCGGGCAGCGGCAGCGGGTCGCATTGGCGCGCGCGATCTACGGCGAGCCCGCGCTGGTGGTGCTCGATGAACCGAATTCGAGCCTCGACGACGCTGGCGACGCCGCATTGGCGGCTGTCATTTCGAAGCTCAAGGCGCGCGGCACGACATTCGTCGTCATGACGCACCGCTCCAGCGTGCTGGCCGTGGCGGACAAGATGCTGGTGCTGTGCGACGGCGCGATGCAGGCATTCGGCGCACGCGACGAGGTCCTGGCTGCGCTGCGGCAAGCCGGTGAGCAGGCGGTGGACCGGATGCGCAAGGCGGCCAACAGTCCCGTACCGAAGCCGCGCGATGCCGCAACCGCTGCGAGCGCCGCGCTTCAGACGAATCCACTGCCATGAAGAAACCTCCGCTCTTCAACCGCAGCGAACTGGGGCGCGCCCTCTGGGGTTTCCGCAGGGAGTTCCTGCTGGTCGGAATGCTGAGCTTCCTGACCAATCTGCTCATGCTCGCGCCGACCATCTACATGCTGCAGCTGTTCGACCGCGTGCTGGCCAGTCAAAGCGAACTCACCCTGCTCGCGGTTTCCTTGATCACCATGTTCCTTTTCTGTGCGCTGGCCTTGTCGGAATGGCTGCGCTCGCGCCTGCTGGTGCGGGCCAGCCTGCGCTTCGACCGGCAACTGAGCACCCGGGTGTTCAACGGGAGCTTCCAGGCCTATCTCGGCCAGTCGACATCCACCGCGTCCAGACCGTTCGCAGACCTGAACCAGATCCGCCAGTTCCTGACCGGCCTGGGCATCTTTGCGCTCTTCGATGCACCTTGGACGCCGATCTACATCGCGGTGATCTTCTTTCTTCATCCCTGGCTCGGTGTCCTGGCGCTTTGTTTCGCCCTGGTCCAGGCCGCACTGGCCTGGTTCGGCCAGAGGAAGACCGTCGCGCCATCGGAAGCGGCCCTGAAAGCCGCGAGCGAGACGATGAGCGACCTGCAGAGCAAGCTTCGAAACATCGAGGTGCTCGAATCGATGGGCATGGTCGCCAACCTGCAAGAGCGTTGGAATCGCCAGCACGCGGCCTGCATGGACAAGAGCGCTTCCGCGCACGGCTTTGTCAATCGCGTCACCGGCTGGAGCAAATTCATACGCTACAGCCAACAGTCGCTCGCGCTGGGGGCGGGGGCGCTGCTGGTGATCGATGGACAGTTGTCGGCAGGCGCGATGATTGCGGCGAACGTGCTGATGGGCCGCGCCCTCGCGCCCATCGACCAGCTGCTCGGCGCGTGGCGTGGGTTTGTCTCCTGCCGTGCCGCACTCGAACGTCTTGAGAAACTGCTGGCCGACTTCCCCGAGCAGGCGCCTGTCCCTTCCCGAGCCGCGCCCACCGGCGAGATCAGCCTGCAAGGCGTCTTTGCGGAGGCCGCAGGGCGCACGACCCCCATCCTGAAGAACATTTCGTTTGCGGTCCCCGCGGGAACCGTGGTCGCGGTGCTGGGACCTTCCGGCTCGGGCAAGTCCACGCTGGTGAAGGTGATGGTCGGAATCTGGACGGCATCCCGTGGCGCGGTGTTGCTCGACGGCGTGCCGATCCGGGGCTGGAATCGTCTCGAACTGGGCCCGCATCTTGGCTATTTGCCGCAGGACGTCGAATTGTTCGGGGGCTCCATTGCCGAGAACATTGCGCGGCTCGGCGAGGTCGACTCGCGCAAGGTCATCGAGGCGGCATCCAGCGCCGGCCTGCACGAGACGATCCTGCGCTTTCCCAAGGGCTACGACACCCCCATCGGGGACGCAGGGCGCCTACTTTCCGGGGGACAGAGGCAGCGCATCGGGCTGGCCCGGGCGCTCTATGGCGACCCATCGCTCATCGTTCTGGACGAGCCGAATGCCAACCTGGACGATGCTGGGGAAGCAGCGCTGCTGCGAGCCATACGCGAGCTGAAGGCCAAGGGGACAACGGTGTTCCTGGTGACCCACCGCCAGGGCGCGGTGGCCGTGGCCGACCGTCTCCTAGTTCTGGGCGATGGCGAACTGACGGCAGACGGACCGCGCGATGCCGTGCTCGCGTCTTTTCGTCGCCCTCGGACCGACGTGCGCCCGGCGGCCTTGGTGCAGTCGGCCTGATCCGGCGCCGTCCTGTCCTCGATTCATCTCGCAGGGAGTCCCAAATGGCCAAACCGAACCTTCTCAGAGACGTGAGTTCCATCCCCTCGCCGATCGAGGACGATCGATCGCAGGATGCCAATGGACTCGGAAACGAGTTGGGACGCGCAGGGCGAATCGGCGCATGGGCCTTGGTCGCAGGATTCGGCGGGTTTCTGCTGTGGGCCGCATTTGCTCCGCTGGACGAGGGCGTGCCGAGCCAGGGGCAGGTCGCCATCGACACGAAGCGCAAGGCGGTCCAGCACCAGGTCGGAGGCATCCTCAAGGAGGTGCGGGTCGGCGAAGGCGATCAAGTCCAGGAAGGCCAGTTGCTGTTCAAGCTCGATGACGCCGCGGCCAAGGCGAGCTTCGAAACGGTGCGGCAGCGCTACCTGGGGTTTCGCGCCATACAAGGCCGCCTGCTGGCCGAGCAGGGGGGACAGGACGCCATCGAATTCCATCCGGACTTGCAGGCGGCTGCGGCGGACCCGCTGATCCGGCAACAGATGTTCAACCAGGAGCAACTGCTCAGGTCGCGCCGCGCCGCCTTGCGCGCCGACCTGCAATCGATCGAAGAGAACATCCAGGGCCAGCAAGCTTTGTCCCAAGCCTACGCAAGCATGTTGAGCAGCCGCCGAACCCAGCTTTCGCTTCTCGACGAGGAACTGACCCAGACACGCAAGATGGTTGCCGAAGGCTATGTCCCGCGCACTCGCCAGCTGGAGATGGAACGCCAGGCAGCGGAATCGAGCACCTTCATTGCCGAACTCATCGGCAACATGGGCCGGGCCCGGCGGTCGGTCGCGGAGCTTCGCCAGCGCGCCATTGCCAGGCAGCAGGAATATCACAAGGAAGTGGAGACGCAGCAGGCGGAAGTCAGCCGCGAGGTGCTTGGAGACTTCGAGAAGTTTCTTGCCTTGCGGGACGAACTGGGCCGCACCGAGATCCGTTCGCCCGCTTCGGGCCAGGTGGTGGCGCTGGTGGCGCAGACCGTGGGTGGCGTGATCGCGCCGGGGCAAAAGCTGATGGATGTGGTGCCTGCCAACGAGCCCTTGCTGCTTGAAACGAGAGTGCCACCCCATCTGATCGACCGCGTCCACGCCGGCATGCCGGTGGACGTGCGTTTCTCGACGTTTGCCCATTCTCCGCAGCTCGTGGTGCAGGGCAAGCTGGTTTCGGTATCCGCCGATCTCTTGACGGACGCCCAGACCAACACGAGCTATTTCCTCGCGCGGGTGGCAGTGACGCAGGAGGGCCTGAGGAAGCTGGGCAAACGCTCGCTGCAGCCGGGCATGCCGGTCGAGGTGGTCTTCAAGACGGGGGAACGCTCACTGCTCGTCTACCTCCTGCATCCGCTCACCAAGCGCATCGCAGCCTCCATGAAGGAAGAATGATCGGTAAAGAAAACACTGCTTCCAGGTCACCGCACGCGTGGCCCAGGACTACTATTCAATCGTTCACGTGCGGCTTGGCACGAGGCTGCCGCGAACCAGTTGCTCACTTCGTGCAAGGAGAGTAGCGATGGCAAGTCCAATGAATGTCAACAAGCTTCAGACGAAATCCCATGACGAACCGGACGAGGTTCGGGAGCCTGAAAAGACCCGGGTCGAAGTGGTCCGTCTCGAGGGGTACACGCTCGGACGCTTCAAGTTCGAGCCCGGGTGGCGCTGGTCGAAGTGCATCAAGCCGGTCGTGGGCACGGACAGTTGCCAGGTGGCTCACGTCGGGTATGCGGTTTCCGGTCGAATCACCGTGCAAATGAATGACGGCTCGCAGGCTGTCATCAAGGAAGGCATGTCGTACACCATCCCGCCGGGTCACGACGCGTGGGTCGAAGGCAACGACTCGTTCGTCGGCCTCGAGGTGATGAGCGCAGAGGAATACGCAAAGCCCAAGAGCTGACCCAGGGCGGGAGGCCTCAGGGGCAGAAATTTTGGGGATGATCGAACGGGGATGCGATCGCGAGCGCCCCTTGCCGCGGCCAGGGGCGCCACGTCCGAGCCTTCAACCGAGCATCAGCGAGGCCTCGTCGCGCCAGTAGGCCACGGCGGCAAGCCAGCCCTCCCATACACAGCCGTTGCAGCCGCGACCGCAGCAGGTGGTGGGCTCGGACGGCGGCGCACGCATCGCAAGCCCCGCAGCATCGAGCAATGCCTGCACGCGCGCGATGAGCGCTTGCGCGCCTGCGAGGTTCGTGGGTTCGGGCAGCCGGTCGATGGCGTTCACGGGCGGCAGATCTTCATGCGTCGGGGTTCGATTCGAGCCGAGGGGAAGGCCAATCCTTCACCGCCTTTGGCGTTCAGCAAAGGCCGCGAGAGGCCGGCCCTGGTGGCCCTACCAGAAGATCCAGAGCGCCAGGCCGCCGAAGATGGCCCACTTCACGAGGTAGTACGCCCGCTTGTCCCACGCCTTCAGGCGCTTGCCGATCACGCGGATCTGGTAGATGTATTTGAACGCGCGGTTGATGCCGCCGGTCTTATCGCCCACGTCGTTGGGCGAACTCGCGGCGGCCAGCAGGTTCTTTGCGAACCAGCGGTTCACGGCGCTGGCCCAGCGGTACTTCAGCGGGCGCTCGATGTCGCAGAACAGGATCACGCGGTCGTGGTCGGTGGTGTTCTCGGCGTAGTGAATGAAGGTCTCGTCGAACACCACGGCCTCGCCGTCGCGCCAATGGTAGCGCTGGCCGTCCACGTCGATGTAGCAGCCTTCGACGCCCGGCGTCCACAGGCCCAGGTGGTAGCGCAGCGAACCGGCGAAGGGATCGCGGTGGCGCACCAGGCGGCTGCCCGGGGGCAGTTCGGCGAACATGGCGGCCTTGATGGTGCCGATGCCCTTCAGCAGTTCGGTGGTGCGCGGGCACAGCACGGCGGCCGAGGGATGCGCCTCGTCGTACCACTTCAGGTAGAAGCGCTTCCAGCCGCTCTTGAAGAAGGAGTTGAAGCCCACGTCGTTGAACTGGCTCGATGCCTTGATGCTGCCGCCATTGCGCATGGCCAGCGCTTCCTCGCGGATGACCTCCCAGTTCTCTTCGAGCACGCGCATCTCGGGGAACTGCGCGGGCGACAGGTACGGTGTACCCGGCACCTTCGAGAAAAGGTACATGAAGACGTTCAGCGGAGCGAGGAAGGTCGAGTGGTCGGAGAGCTGCCTGAAGAAGCGATGCCGCACCTGGCCGCGGAAATGAACGTAGAGCGCACTGAGCGCGAAGATGGCGAGAATGACCCACTTCATTGTTGAAAGTGTCCTGTAAACGGCACCGGCTAGTGTAAATCCTTGCCCCAAAACGGACCTGACCACGCCTTTTGGCCGTGCGGCACTTGGCGCTCAGTCCGCCCAGCCGGTCTCGATCTCGGTCTTCACCTCGGTCATGAGCTTGTGCACCGGGCACTTGCCCGCCACGCGCAGCAGTTCGTCGCGCTGCGCTTCGCTCAGGTCGCCGCTCAGGCGCAGGCCCGACTTGAGGCGGTAGACACCCTTGCGCTCCTCGCTGGCGTCGCGGTCGACCACGACCTCGATGTCTTCCACCGGGATGCCCTTGCGGCGCGCGTAGATCAGCACCGTGAGCGCCTTGCATGCGGCGAGCGAAGCGTCGTACAGGTCATGCGGCTCGGGGCCCGCGTCGCTGCCGCCGCCCGCGGGCGAGGCGTCGACCGGCATCTCGTGGTTGCGGATCTTGAGGATGTGGCGCGTGCCGGTGGTGCCGTCGCGGCGAATCGAAATGGTCATGCATGTCCTTGAATGAGGTGTGTGCTCAGCGGTCGACCGCCAGCATCAGCGTTTCCTTGATTTCTTCCATCACCACGTAGCTGTGCGACTCGGCCGCCACCGGCAGCTTCTTTAGGATGTCGCCCAGCAGGTGCCGGTACTCGCTCATGCCGCTCAGGCGCGCCTTCACGAGGTAGTCGAAGCTGCCCGACACCAGATGGCATTCGAGCACCTCGGGCATGTGCAGCAGCTCCTTGCGCACCTTGTCGAACACGTCGCCCGACTTGGCGGAGAGCTTGATCTCGACGAACACCAGCAGCGTCTTGCCCAGTGCCTCGGGCGACACGTGCGCGTGGTAGCCGGTGATGACGCCGTCGCGCTCCATGCGCTTCACGCGCTCGGCGCAGGGCGAGGCCGACAGGCCGATGTGCTCGGCCAACTCGGTCATGGAAACGCGGCCCTGGCGCTGCAAAAGGTCGAGGATGCGGCGGTCGATTCGGTCGAGTTCGGGCATTTCACTTCTGGCGCGGCGTTGGACGATGAGTCTCAGTGAATTTCACTGCCAATTCACTGAAAACGATGGAATCCACTGCATTGTGCACTTTAGATTCCACTCATTCCATCTGAATCGGCGAATACACCATGAAAGTCATCGTTCTCGGCGGCGGCGTGATCGGCACCACCACGGCCTACTACCTCGCGCGCTCGGGCGCCGAGGTCACCCTGCTCGACCGGCAGGCCGGCCCCGCCGAGGAAACCAGCTTCGGCAACGCCGGCCAGGTGTCGCCGGGCTACTCCACGCCGTGGGCCGCGCCGGGCATTCCGCTGAAGGCGATCAAGTGGATGTTCAAGAAGCACGCGCCGCTGTCGATCCGCCCCGACGGCACGCTGTTCCAGCTGCGCTGGATGGCCGCGATGCTGCGCAACTGCTCGCCCGAGGCCTATGCCGTGAACAAGGAACGCATGATGCGCGTGGCCGAATACAGCCGCGGCTGCCTGCAGCAATTGCGCGCCGACACCGGCCTGCAGTACGAGCAGCGCACCGGTGGCACGCTGCAGCTGTTCCGTACGCAGGCCCAGCTCGACGCGGTGCAGCGCGACATCGCGGTGCTCGAGGAATGCGGCGTGCCCTACGAACTGCTCGACCGCGACGCCCTCGCCCGCGTCGAGCCCGCATTGGCCGGCGCGCGCGACCGCCTCACGGGTGGCCTGCGCCTGCCCAACGACGAAACCGGCGACTGCCACCTGTTCACGCGCGGCCTCGCCGAGATCGCCCGCAGCCTGGGCGTCGACTTCCGCTTCGGCCAGACCATCGACGCGCTGGAAACCGACGGCGGCCGCATCACCGGCGTGCGCACCACCGCCGGCAAGATCCTCACGGCCGACCGCTACGTGATGGCCTTCGGCAGCTACTCGCGCGCCGCCATCGCCTCGCTGGGCCTCGACATCCCGGTGTACCCGGTCAAGGGCTATTCGCTGACCGTGCCGCTGCTCGACGAATCGCTCGCGCCGCAATCGACGGTGCTCGACGAGA
This sequence comes from Variovorax sp. Varisp36, assembly GCF_047304235.1. Classification (NCBI taxonomy): domain Bacteria; kingdom Pseudomonadati; phylum Pseudomonadota; class Betaproteobacteria; order Burkholderiales; family Comamonadaceae; genus Variovorax; species Variovorax sp. Varisp36. The sequence continues at coordinate 53,587 of NZ_JBGLYU010000012.1, read as the reverse complement.
CCTACAAGGTGGCCGTCACGCGTTTTGACAACCGCATCCGCGTGGGCGGCATGGCCGAGCTCGGCGGCTTCGACCTGCGCCTGAACCCCGCACGCCGCGCCACGCTCGAGAAGGTGGTGACCGACCTGTTCCCCGGCGGCGACGTGCCCCGCGCCAGCTTCTGGACCGGCCTGCGCCCGATGACGCCCGACAGCACGCCCATCGTCGGCGGCACGCGCTATGCCAACCTGTTCCTCAACACCGGCCACGGCACGCTGGGCTGGACCATGGCCTGCGGCTCGGGCAAGCTCATCTCCGACATGGTGATGGGCCAGCGCCCGGAGATCCGCACCGATGGCCTTGCGATGGACCGCTACGAACAGGGCTCGTCGCACGCAACGCGCCCGAACCCGGCGACTGCCCCGGCTTGATGCGGAGGCCGCTCAGGCGGCCTTTGCAATCGGAATCACGGCACTGCTCATGCCGCGATAAACCTCCGCCTCGCCATGCTTCGCCAGCAGCTGCATCAGGTGCTTGCGAATCAGCATGCCGGGCCGATCCGATTCCATCGAATACTCCACGCCGCGCCGCCGCGTATCGACCAGCGCATCGGGGTCGGTCGATTCGAGGATGTCCTTGTCCTCGCGCGTCACCGCGTCGTCGAAGTCGATCAGCATCTGCGCCGTGCAGTCAGCCTCTGTGTCGTTGCGGAACAGCCATTGGCACAGCTGCATGCGGCCGTCGTCAATGGGCGTGAAGCAGTTGATGATGATGTGGCGCACGCCGCTCGGGTACTCGATGTCGAGCCGGCGCGAGAACGGCAGGTAATACGCGTTGCGCATGTGGCGCGTGGTGATCGGATCGGTCACGCCACTGATCGCATGGAACTTCACCGGGTTGGCCGCATCGATGACCGTCTCCGCGTAGAAGCCCGACTCGTTCTCCACCAGTTCGTACTTGCTCGGCTTCGGGCTCGCGGCCACGCCGAAGGTGGCACGGTGCACGAAGCTGAAGTGCGAGTTGTCGAAGGAATTCTCCAGCGCGCGCATCGGGCTGGTCTGCCACTCTTCGTAGAACTGGAAGATCGTGCGGTAGCCCGGGTCGTCGAACTCCGCAATGGCCGGGATGTCGGCAATGGGCTCCTCGAGCGCCACCCACGCATAGCCATAGCGCGCCGTGCAGCGGTAGGCCGTGGTGCGGTACTCGGGCGAGATCTTGCGGTCGGGCTCGTACTGCGGAATGCGGATGACCTGGCCGCTGCGGTCGTAGGTCCAGCCGTGGTAGCCGCACTGGATAGCGCCGGTGCCGCAGGTCCGGCCTTCTCCGTCCACGCACCAGCCCTTCGAGAGCTTCGCGGTGCGGTGGCAGCAGCGGTCCCGCAGCGCGGCTGGCTGGCCGTCGGCGTCGATGAAGAGAACGATGTCTTCGCCCAGCAGCCTGAAAGGCTTCGGGCCGCCGGCCAGTTCGGCGAGCGGCATGACGGCATGCCAGAACTTGCGGAAGACGGGTTGTTGGGTGACGAGCATGCGCGGACTCCTTCGGTGGTCGTGTGGGGGACGAACTGAAAGAGCAATTTCCTGCCATCGACGGGAACCGTCGCGTGGCTGAACGCTTCTACTCTGCGCAACCTGCTTTGCAAATTGCGCGCCCGGATTGTGGCGCGGCTTCCTGGTCGGCGCACGTTTTCCCTTGCAATGCCCGAGCAAAATCCCTTGGCATGCGTCGTGCATGACCCACCGCAAGAGTAGAAGCGTTCAGCAGCGCACGCACCACGAACGTGCGCCCGCCCGGAAATTGCTCTTGAAACGCCCGCCGCATTTTTGCGGAGGGATTCAAGAACCGAAGCTTCCGAGGCCCCACATGCAACGTCGATCCTTCCTCGCGGCCAGCGCCGCCACCCTTGCCGCTCCCGCCGTCTTCGCGCAGGGCGGCGCCAGGCTCACCCCGCTCAAGTTCACGCTCGACTTCCGCATCAACGGCCAGACCGCGCCCTTCTTCCTCGCGCAGACCAAGGGCTACTACAGGGACGAGGGGCTCGACGTGAGCATCGACACCGGCGCCGGCTCGGTGGCCTCCATCACCCGCATTGCCAGCGGCGTCTACCAGCTCGGCCTGGGCGACATCAGTTCGCTGGTCGAGTTCAATGCGCAGAACCCCGGCACGCCGATGGTGCAGGCCGTGTACCAGTACTACAACCGCGCACCGTTCGCGATCATCGGCCGCAAGGACCGCGGCGTGACCGGCGATTTCAAGAGCCTCGCGGGCAAGAAGGTGGCGGCCGCCGCCGTCGAATCGACCCGCCGTGCATGGCCCCTGGTCGCGCGCAAGCAGGGCATGCGCGCCGACGCCTTCCAGTGGCAGACCACCGACTTCAGCGCGCGCGACAACGTGATGGTGCGCGGCGACGTCGATGCCGCCACCTACTTCCACGACTCGGCCGTGTCGCTGTTCGCGCGCATGAAGCCCGAGGAACTGTCGGTGCTCAAGTACGCCGACGCGGGCGTCAATCTGTACGGCAACGCGATCCTTGCGGGCAGCAATCTCATCGCGCAGAACCCGAAGGTGGTCGCGGCCTTCCTGCGCGCGAGCAACCGCGCCATCGTCGAGACTTTTTCCAATCCGGCGCCGAGCATCGCGGCCATGCGCCAGCGCGAGCCCATCCTCGATGAGAAAATCGAACTCGAGCGCTGGGGCATCACCGCGCAGTACGTGGGCGCGGCCGACACGCGCGATCATGGCCTCGGCGACATCCGGAAGCTCTTGCTCGAACAGCAGGTCGACGAAGTGGCCGATGTCTTCGGCCTCAAGATCAAGCCCGCGTCCGACGCCATCTTCAATACTTCGATGCTTCCATTGCGCATCGAACGCTCCCTTCCCAAAGCATGAATTTCCACAGCGACACCCACACCGTCAACTATCCCGCCGAAACAGCACTCGATGAACGCGACGGCCGCTATCTGCGCAAGGCCATCGTCTGGTCGCACGCGGCGCGCCGCCGGGGCAACCGCCCCTTCGGCTGCGTCATCGTCTCGGCCGCCGGCGAAGTGCTGGCCGAAGCCGGCAACAGCAATACCGAGACCGGCGACTGCACGGCGCATGCAGAAATCAATGCGCTGCGCGCGCTGGCCGAGCGCAAGCTCCCGCGCGAGGAACTCGCGGGCGCCACGCTCTATGCCTCGGGCGAACCCTGTGTGATGTGCGCCGGCGCGATCTTCTGGTCGAACATCGGCCGCGTGGTGTTCGGCATCGATGCCGAGCGCCTGCGCGTGTTCCGCGGCGAGCGGCAGGACCAGCGCGATGCCGAGCTGTCGTGCCGCGATGTGTTCCGCGCCTCGCCACACCCGATCGAATGCATCGGGCCGGCACTCATCGACGAAGCGAGTGCCGCGCACGACGGCGCCTGGAAGTAGGGCTCGCCCCCAGGCTTCGCGCACTTCGTGTCGCTTCGCCAACCCCCTACCGGGGGCAACACCGGCGGCCCGGCGAAGCCGGTTCCGCGGTGTTCCACGAAAACACCCCGACTAGACTCCGCGAATGCCCTGGCACGCCCGTCTCCATCTCTCCTACCAGCGGGAATCCGCCCGCACCGTCGCCCGCTTCCGCCATGACGGCCCGCTGCGCATCCTGCAGAGCCTGTACCCCGAGGGCGACGCCGTCTGCCACAACGTGCTCGTGCATCCGCCGGGCGGCCTGGTGGGTGGAGACACGCTCGACCTCGGCATCGAGGCCGCCGACGGCAGCCATGGCCTGATCACCACGCCCGGCGCCTCGCGCTTCTACCGCTCCGAAGGCGAGCTGGCGCTGCAGCGCACGCGCATCCGCCTCGCAGCCGGCGCGCGGCTCGAATGGCTGCCGCTCGAAGCCATCTGCTACAGCGGCTGCCAGGCAGAGAACCGGCTTTCCATCGAGATCGAGCCCGGCGCCGAGCTGATCGGCTGGGACATCACTGCGCTCGGCCTGCCGAATGCCAACCAGCCCTTCGAGCGCGGCAGCTACCTGCAGCACATCGAGGTGCCCGGCGTGTGGCTGGAGCGCGGACGCATCGACGCGGCCGACCACCGGCTGCTGCAAAGCCCCATTGGCCTCAACGGCCACCGCTGCCTGGCCTCGCTGTTCTTCGTGGCGGGCTCGCCGGTAGCGCGCGCCCGGCGCGAGGCCCTGCTGGCGCACGCACGCTCACTGCTCGAAGCGAGCCCGCTGTTCGGCAGCGCAGGTGCTACCAGCCCGCATGCCGAAGTGGTCGTGCTGCGCGTGCTCGCGCCCGTGGTCGAGCCCGCGATGCAGTTGCTGCGGCAAGTCTGGCAGGCATGGCGCGGCGAGCTGTGGCAGCTGCCTGCGGCCACGCCGCGCATCTGGGCGACCTGAGCCCGATCTTCGCCCCTGGGGCCAATCTGTAGGCGCCGTCTGACGGACAGCCGCTTTGCAAAGGCGCACGCTGCCTCTTTTGCCCAGCGGATGACGAGGATCGGCCATGTCTCCAGACAACGCCCCGAACGCCCACACCCACGCGGAAACGCAGCTTCATCGGCATCTGGCGCACTTCAACGCCGCACGGCTGAAGTTCGGCAGCCCGTCGCCCCACTGGCAGGAAGAGCTCGCCCGAGAGCATGAATGCCGCCTGATCGAAGGCAGGTACCTCGAAGCCCTGCGCACCACGGTGCAGGTGGCGGCATCGGCCTCGGCCGGCAATGCGGACCATTTCGCCAACTGGTTCGCGTCGCTCGCGCGCACGGGCCCCGGCCAGCATCACCCGCTGTTCGACCGGCTGGCTCAAGAAGCCACCCTGCCGCAGATGCGCTGGTTCCTCACGCAGGAGGCCGCAGGCGAAGCGGGCTTCGAAGACCTGCTGGCCTGCACCCAGGTCAAGCTGCCGCCGCAGCCCAAGCTCGAATGCGCGCGCAACTTCTGGGACGAGATGGGCCATGGCAAGCGCAGCGCCATGCACGGCCAGATGCTGGAGCACATGGTGCGCGAACTCGACCTGCATCCGGCCATCGACACCACCGTATGGGAGTCGCTCGCGCTGGCCAACACCATGGTCGGGCTGGCGACCACGCGGCGCTACGCGTACCACGCCGTCGGCGCGCTCGGCGTCATCGAGCTCACGGCCCCCGGGCGGGTGAAGCAGGTGGCGGCCGGCATGCGCCGCCTGGGCCTGAGCGGCCGTGCGCGCGCCTACTTCGACCTGCATGCGGCGCTCGACGTGTCGCACTCGCGCGCGTGGATACGCGAGGTGATCCGGCCGCTGGTCGAGGCCGATCCGTCCTGCGGGCAGTTCATCGCCGAGGGCGCGCTGATGCGGCTCGTTTGCGGAGAGCGCTGCTTCGCGCGCTACACCGCCGAACTGCAACAAACCGAGGAGGTCGCCGCATGATGAACGCAGCCGGCGTGCTGCGCCAGGTGGCGGCCACGGGCTATCGCTTCACGACCGTCACGCCCTTGACCCACCAGCGCGTGCTCGCGCGGCGCGGGCGCGAGCCGGGAGCGACGCTGCGCGATATCTTCGGCTGGAACCTGCCGTTCGAAGCGGGCACCGTGCCGCCGGAACTGCTGGCCGGCATGGAGCAGGCCGGCATCGTGCGCCGCACAGGGTCGCTGCTGCGCAGCACGGTGCGCATCGCCAGCCTCGGCGACGACCTGTTCTTTCACTCGGCCTACCCGACGGTCGAGGAGAACGCCGTGTTCTTCGGGCCCGACACGCATCGCTTCGGGCGTTTCATCCGCTATGCGCTGAACCCGCGCAAGACAAAGCAGCCGCTGCGCGTGCTCGACGTGGGCTGCGGCAGCGGCGCGGGCGGCATTGCGATGGCGCGGGCGCTGGCGGCGATGGACACGCCCTGCACGATCGTGATGAACGACATCAATCCGCTGGCGCTGGAGTACACGGCCGTCAATGCGGAGGCCGCCGGCATCCCTGTGACGCTCGCGCAGGGCGATGCGCTGTCGGCGGTCGAAGGCGACTTCGACCTCATCGTGTCGAATCCGCCCTACCTCGACGATGCCGCGCAGCGCGCCTACCGCCACGGCGGCGCGCGGCTCGGGCGGGCGCTCGGCGTGCGCATCGCGGCCGAGTCGCTGAAGCGGCTGGCGCCGGGCGGGCAGCTGCTGCTCTACACCGGCGTGGCGATGGTCGATGGCGAAGACCCGTTCCTTGCCGAGATACGGCCGCTGCTCACCGCGCCGGGTTTCGAGTGGTCGTATGCCGAGATCGATCCCGACGTGTTCGGCGAGGAACTGGAACGCCCGGTGTATGCGCACATCGACCGCATCGCCGCCGTCGGGCTCGTTGCCACGCGCACAGCGGAGGCCGCGTGATGGCCGCCGGACTCGACCTCGGCGCCGACACCGCGCGGCTCGCCGTGGTGCGCGAATGCAGCGTGCTGGAGCGCATGCCCAAGTGGCTCATCTGCGTGCCGCTGGTGGTGCAGTGGCTGTGGCTGTCGCTGCGCTACGGCGGTGCCACCTTGCCGTCGGCGGCCAACCCGCATCTCACCTCGGGCGGACTGGTGGGCGAAGGCAAGCTCGAATACTTCCGCGGCATGGGGCCGCTGGCGCGCTCGCTCACGGCCGACTACTGCGCGGTGTTCAACGATGGCACGGCGAACGAAGACTCGTTGCGGCGAATCATGGCTGAGAACGGCCTCGCATTCCCCGTCGTCGCCAAGCCCGACCTGGGCCTGTGCGGCTACGGCGTCCGCCTGCTGCCCGACATGGCTGCGCTGCGGGCGTACCTGGCCGCCTTTCCTTCCGGCGAAACGGTCGTGCTGCAACGCTACCTGCCGCAGGAAGGCGAGGCAGGCATCTTCTACGCACGCGATCCCGTCACCGGCGAGGGCCGCATCATCGGCCTCGCGCTGCGCTACTTCCCGCGCGTGACGGGCGACGGCCGCAGCACCGTGGCGCAGCTCGTGGCGGCCGACGTGCGCGCGCGCCGCATCGCGCGCTCGCCGCGCCACGAATGCAGCGTGCCATCCGAGAGCGTGCCGGCCGCCGGCCAGCAGGTTCGGCTGGCCACCATCGGCTCGACCCGCGTCGGCGGGCTGTACCGCGACGGCGCGGCGCTCATCACGCCCGAGCTGGTGCGTGCCATCGACGCCATCGCGCGCGACATGCCCGACTTCCATTTCGGGCGCTTCGACGTGCGCTGCGAGAACCTGCGCGAACTCGGCGCCGGGCGCAGCTTCACCATCATGGAGATCAACGGCGCGGGATCCGAAGCCATCGAGGCCTGGGACCCCGACATCGGCGTGCTGCAGGGCTTTCGCATGGTCTTCGCCAAGCAGCGGCTGCTGTTCGCCATCGGGGCAGCGCAGCGCAAGGCCGGCGTACGGCCCATCGGCCTGCTCGCCCTCGCACGGCTCAACCGGCGGCAGAACCGCCTGGTCGACCGCTATCCGCCATCCAACTGAATTGCCGCATGCACATGGACATCACCGCTTCGCACGCCTTGCCCCGCCGTTCGCTCGCGCCGCTCGCTGCCGCGGCGCCCCTGCTGGAAACCCGCTGGGCCGATTGCGAGGAAGACGTGCGCGACGCCCAGCGCCTGCGCTTTCGCGTGTTCGCGCAGGAAATGGGCGCCCGTCTCGCGCCACCCGAAGGCACACCGCCCGGACTCGATGCCGACCGCTTCGACCCCTTCTGCGACCACCTGCTGGTGCATGCGGTGGACCCCGTGCACGGCCGCGGCCCGCTCATCGGCACCTACCGCGTGTTGACTCCGGAAGCAGCGCGCCGCGCGGGCGGCTTCTACACCGACACCGAGTTCGACCTGGCGCCGCTCGCGCCGCTGCGTGCGCGGGCGCTGGAGCTGGGCCGCTCGTGCGTGGATGCGGATTGGCGCTCGGGCAGCGTGATCATGGCGCTGTGGGCCGCGCTGGGGCAGTACATGGTCGACCACGCACTCGACACCATGATCGGCTGCGCCAGCATCGGGCTCGACGACCAGGGCCTGGCTGCCGCGCGGCTGTGGCACCAGCTGTGCCGCACGCACCTGGTCGAGCAGCGCTGGCGCGTGGAGCCACGCATCGCATTGCCGCTGGACACCGATGCAGAAGCCGATGCGGACAGCGACACCGCGCCTCCCGCCGCGCCGCCGCTCATCAAGGGTTACCTGCGCTGCGGCGCGCGCCTGCTCGGCCCGCCCGCGCTCGATGTCGCGTTCAACACCGCCGACCTGCCGATGATGCTGCGCGTGGACGACGTGTCGCCGCGCTACCGCCAGCATTTCTTCGGCGTCGCCGCGTGACGTTTCGGGCGCGATCACGGCGCGCCCGGGCGCTTGGGATACAGTCCCGCACCTCACGCCCTCACGCCCCACCGCCAGAGTGAACTTCAGAAAATCCGCCAACAGCCTTGTTGTTCGCCTGCTCATGATGGGCCTTTTGATGGCGGTGGTGGGAACCGCCGGCAGCTACATCCAGCTCAGCCGCTTCCTGCGGGAGGAGCTGACCCGATCGGTGGCGGTGCAGCAAACGGCGCTGGCCGCCTACGTGGCGCGCAACGTCGACAACTACCTGGGCGAGCGGTTGTCGTTCCTCGAACGCCTGGCGGCCACCCTGCCGCCGGAACTCCTGACGCAGCCCGACCGGCTGCGGGGATGGCTGGCGGAGCGCAGCACGCTGAGCCCGGTCTTTCCGCTCGGCCTGATGGTCGCGGACGCCACCGGCAAGCGGCTCGACGGTACGGGGCAGCTCGCAACGGACGGTTCGGAATTCGCGTCCGCGCGCGCAGGGCAGTCCGCGCCGGGCCGTCCGCGGGCCACAGCCTCCCGGCACTCGGTCTTGCCCATGGCCGTGCCCGTGCGCGACGCCGCCGGGCAGGTGGCCGCCGTGTTGCTCGGCACGGCGGACCTCTCGGCCGACGGCCTGCTCGACCATTTGCAACAGGGGCGCGTGGGCGAAGCAGGCGGCATCCTGGTGGTGTCGCCGCGCGACCGCATCTTCGTGGCCTCGACGGACGTCTCGATGTCCCTCACACCCACCCCGCCCGACGGCGTGAACCCGCTGCACGACCGCGCCATGGCGGGCTATCGCGGCAGCGGGACGACGCGCAATGCCAAGGGCATCGACGAAATCTCCGCCATCGCCTCGGTGCCGAACAGCGGCTGGTTCGTGGTGGCCCGGCTGCCCGTTTCGGAAGCGCTGGCCCCGGTGGGGCGCATGCAGACCTTCATCCTGCAGCAACGCGCACCCGCCGTGGCAGCGGTACTCATCGTGATCGGGCTGATCATGGCGTGGCTGCTGCGGCCGCTGCTGCGCGCCGCCGACCAGGCCGACCGGATGACCCGCGGCGAACTCGCGCTGACGCCGCTGCGGGTGGTGCGCGACGACGAGATCGGGTACCTGACGCAGGCCTTCAACCGGCTACTGGCCAAGCTGCTGGACAACCAGGAGGCCTTGGCGCGCCTGGCCCACCACGACAGCCTGACCGGCCTGCCCAACCGCAAGCTGCTCGACGAACGGCTCCAGCAGGCGCTGCTACGGGCCAAGCGGCATGCGCGCCAGATGGCCGTGCTCTACCTCGACCTCGACGGATTCAAGAAACTCAACGACACGCTCGGCCACGAGGCGGGCGACAAGGCGTTGCTGGAAATCGCGCAACGGCTGCAGGGCCTGGTGCGGCAGACCGACACGGTGGCGCGCATCGGGGGCGACGAATTCGTGCTGCTGGCCGCCGACTTCGAAAGCTCCGCGGAACAGGGCGCGACGACCCTGGCCCAGCGCTGCATCGACGCGATCGCCCGGCCGCTGCAACTGGAGACGGGGCATTGCGACACGGTCATCGGCGTATCGATCGGCATCGCCCTGGGCGACGGCAACGAAACGCCGCAAGACCTGCTCGCCACGGCCGACGCGGCCATGTACCGGGCCAAGCAGAGCGGACGCGGCAACTATGCAGTGACGCCGACGCCGCACTGAGCGCGGCATCATCCGCTGCCGCGGCCCCTACGCCGGCATGTCGGTGCGCGGCAGCCGAAGGTGCTTCTTCAGCGTCTCGAACACCTGCCGCGTGACCGGATTCACCACGTGGCTGCGCACGTAGAGGTAGTACGCCAGGTCGGGCAGCCGCGGCATGCCGTCGCCCGCGCCGAGCACGCGCAGGCCCGCGTCGAGCTGTTCCACGCCGCGGGCCGTCACGCCCAGCCCCGCACGCAGCGCAGCCTTGATGCCGATCAGGCTCGACGAGGTGTAGCGCGGCGTCCAGGCCACGCCCGCCGCGTCGAGCGCCTCGTGGCCGATGCGGCGGAAGATGCTGGGCCCGTCCGCCATGATGAGCGGCACCGGCTTGGCCGGGTCGTGCACGTAGCCCGCGGCGCACAGCCACACGGTGGGCGAGTTGCGCAGCACCACGCCGTCGAACTGCGCGTCGGCGCGGTTGGAGATGATCATGTCGACCTCGCCGCTCTTGAGCGAGGTCATCAGGTAGGGACTGCGGCCGATGTGGATGTCCAGCTGCAGCAGCGGCGAGGTGCGCGCCACCTCGGTCAGCAGCAGCGGCAGCATGGTCTCGGCCACGTCGTGCGGCGCGCCGATGCGCAGATTGCCTTCGAGCTGCCCCTGCCGCAGGCTGCGCAGCGCTTCGTCGTTCACCGCGAGCATGTGGTGCGCGTAGGTGAGCAGCCTCTCGCCGTGCTGCGTGAGCCGCTTCTGCCGGCCCTGCTTGGCGAACAGCGGGTGGCCGATCTGCTCCTCCAGCCGCTGCATCTGCTGCGTGATGGCCGACTGCGTGCGCCCGAGGTGCACAGCGGCGGCGGCAAAGCTCTGGTGGCTGACGACGGCCGCGAAGGAACGCAGCAGTTCGAGATCGAGCGTGGGCATGTATTAATTTTATTGAAGTGTTTCCTGCGCCAGCTGGATTGTTGCGTCACGCCCCCGTCACTACAGTGGATGCACACCGAACAGGCAACCCCACTGGAGAAAACCGCATGAGCACCCCATCCGAGCAACGCAGCCGGGCCGTCGAGGCGTCCATCGCCGACATGAAGAAGGCCATAGGCGGCGCTGAAGCCACCCGGGAAAAGCTCGACGTGGTGCTCGATTCGCTTCAAGGCCTGGCCGCGCACACCGAATACTGGGGCGCCGCCGACTTCCCGCCGCCCGAGGCGGGCGAGCACCAGGCCCGCTACCTCATCGCCGAAGATCCCGACCAGAGCTACGCGCTGTACCTGAACGTGATGCGCCCGGGCAAGAAAATCGTGCCGCACAACCACACCACCTGGGCCTGCATCGCGGCCGTGGAAGGCACCGAGCACAACCGCGTGTACGAGCGCACCGACGACCGCAGCGTACCGGGCGTGGGCAAGCTGAAGCAGACGGCTCTGGTCGTCGTCGCGCCGGGCAAGGGCATCGCGCTGATGCCCGAGGACATCCACTCGGTCGAGATCCAGGGCGAGCAGGTCATCCGCCACCTGCACATGTACGGCCGCGCGCTCGAAACGCTGAACCAGCGCACCGCCTACGACCTCGACGCGGGCACGTACCAGACCATGGGCATCGGCGTGCAGACGCGCCGCTAGCCGCGTTTTTTTCCGCTTCGCTTTCATGCGGGCCGCGCAGCGTGGCCTCGCAGGATTTCATTCGTCCCGACGACCCGCCTCATGACTTCCTCCATCGACCCGAAGACCCTCAAATCCTGGCTGCACGACGGCGGCGAGATCGCGCTGCTCGACGTGCGCGAGCACGGCCAGTACGGCGAGGCCCATCTGTTCTACGGCATTCCCCTGCCCTTCAGCCGGCTGGAGATCGATGCGCCGCGCCTCGTGCCGCGCCGCGGCGTGCGCGTGGTGGTGTACGACGAGGGCGACGCCGACGTGGCCGAGCGCGCCGCCGCGCGCCTCGCCGTGCTGGGCTACGGCAGCGTGCATGTGCTGCAAGGGGGCACTCGTGCCTGGAAGGCCGCGGGCTACGTGCTCTTCGCGGGCGTCAACCTGCCCTCGAAGACCTTCGGCGAACTGGCCGAGGAGGTCTATCACACACCCCGCGTCAGCGCCGGCCAGCTCGCGGAGATGCTCGCTCGCAAAGACAAAGTGGTTGTGCTCGACGGCCGCCCCGCCAGCGAGTTCCACAAGATGAACATCCCGGGCGCCACCTGCTGCCCCAACGGCGAGCTGGCCTACCGCGTGCGCCGGCTGGTGCCCGACACCACCACGCCCATCGTCATCAACTGCGCGGGCCGCACACGCAGCATCATCGGCGCGCAGACGCTCATCAACCTGGGGCTGCCCAACCCCGTCTATGCGCTGGAGAACGGCACGCAGGGCTGGTACCTTGCCGATCACACGCTGGAGCACGGCGGCACGCGGCGCTACGCCGACGACAGCGGCAACACCGACCTGCGCTCCGCCGCCAGGGCCCTGGCCGCCCGCTTCGACGTGCCGATGGTGAACGCGCAGGCCGTGCGGCAGTGGGCCGACGACGCAGAGCGCACCCTGTTCCTGTGCGACGTGCGCACGCCGGAAGAATTCGCAGCCGGCAGCCTGCCCGGTGCGCAGCACACGCCGGGCGGACAGCTGATGCAGGCGGGTGACCAGTACTTCGGCGTGCGCGGCGCACGGCTTGTGCTGTTCGACAACGACGGCGTGCGTGCGCCGACCATCGCGAGCTGGCTGCGGCAGATGGGGCACGACGCGAGCGTGCTCGAAGGCGGGCTGGCGAGCGGGCTGTCGCTCGCGCCTGCCGCCGCGCCCCGCGCGCCCGCGCTGCCCACCATCGATGCACAGGCGCTCGCCGCGCGCATCGAGCGCAACGAGGTGGCGGTAGTCGACCTGCGCGCCAGCATGCAGTTTCGCGCCGGCCACATCGCGCAGGCCCGCTGGTCGATCCGCCCCCGCCTCGCCCGCGACGTGGCGAACACCGAGACGCGCCAGCTCGTGCTGGTTGCCGACGACGCCCCGCTCGCGGCATGGGCCGCGGCCTCCGAGCTCGCGGGCTTGCCGAGCGCACCGCTGCTGCTGGCAGGCGGCATGGCCGCATGGCGCGCCGCCGGCCTGCCCGTCGAGGCCACGCCCGCGCTCCCCGCCGACGGCGACTGCATCGACTACCTGTTCTTCGTGCACGACCGGCACGACGGCAACAAGGAAGCCGCGCGCCGCTACCTCGCATGGGAGACAGGCCTCGTCGCGCAGCTCGACGCGCAGGAGCGCGCCGCCTTCCGCCTGCCCGCCGCCGCATCGCACGGCTGACATCCCCGGTTCCGCTTTCCGTTCGTCCTTGTCCGTTCCTATTCCAGGAGTTCCGCCATGCCGTTCGCCAGCCGCATCCCGCACATCGCCCGTTATGCCGTCGCCGCCGCATGGCTCGCGGCGCTCGCCCTGCAGCCAGCCGCCGCCGAACCGCTGGCGCCACGCAACGGCTTCCCCTCGCAGACGGTGAAGTTCATCTCGCCCTTTCCGCCCGGCGGCGGCAACGACGCGACGGCGCGCCTCGTCACCACACGCCTGCCGGAAATCATGGGGCAGGCGGCAGTGGTCGACAACCGCGGCGGCGCGGGCGGCAACATCGGCGCCAAGGCCGTGGCCGACGCCAGGCCCGACGGCTACACCGTGCTCACCTCGCAGGTGTCGATCATGGCCGTGAACCCCACGCTGTACGCGGCGCCGGGCTTCGACCCGATCAAGAACTTCATTCCCATCACGCAGATCAACGCCGCACCGCTCGCGCTGGTGGTGGACGCCAGCTCGCCCCTCAAGAGCTTCGCCGACCTCGCGACGAAGGCCAAGGCCAGCCCCGGCAAGGTGACCTATGCGACGCCCGGCAACGGCACGCTGTCGCACCTCGTCGGCGTGGTGCTGGCCAAGGACAACGGCGTGGAGATGACGCACGTGCCCTACAAGGGCGCCGGGCCGGCACTGACCGACCTGCTCGGCGGACAGGTCGACGTGCTGGTCACGTCCACCGCTTCGGTCGCCGGCCTCGTGCAGAACGGCAAGCTGCGCGTGCTCGCCGTGACCAGCCCGCGCCGCATCGGCGTGTTCTCGAAGGTGCCGACACTGGAAGAGCTGGGCTATGCCGGTGCGCGCTTCGAAGACTGGTACGGCTTCTTCGCGCCCGCCGGCACGCCGCCGGAACGCGTGGCCTACCTGAACGAAGCCATCGTGCGCACGCTGCATCTGCCCGAGGTGAGCAAGCTCGTGACCGACGGCGGCAGCGAGGTGGTGGCCAATTCGCCGGACGCCTTCGCGGCGCAGCTGCGCCAGGACATCGACCGCTGGTCGCGCATCGTCAAGCTTTCGGGTGCACGCGCCGACTGATTGACGCAACATGGCGGTCCAACCTCCCTTCGCCCCTCCCCAACCATGTCCGATTCGCACTCCGTCCCCGCCGGCCTGGCGCTCAATACCCGGCTCACACGCACCGGCAAGACGCCGTCATACGCCGGCGGATCGCCCGTCAACACGCCCCTGGTGCGCGCGAGCACCGTGCTGTTCGACAGCGTGGGCGCGATGCGCGACGCGCGGGCTAGGCGCGACGAGGAGCGCATCTTCAGCTATGGCGCACGCGGCACGCCGACCACCTTCGCGCTCGAGGATGCGGTGAGCGAACTCGAAGGCGCCTATCGCACACGGCTCTTTCCGACCGGCCTTGCCGCCATCGGCATGGTGCTGCTGTCGTACCTGAAGCCGGGCGACCACGTGCTGATGTCGGACAGCGTGTACGAGCCCACGCGCAATCTCGTGCATTCCTTCCTCGAGCCGTACGGTATCCGCAGCTCGTTCTTTGCAGCGGATGGCGGCGGCATCGGGGAACTGTTCGAGCCGAACACGCGGCTCGTGTATGCGGAGTGCCCCGGCTCGCTGGTCTACGAGATGTGCGACCTGCCCAAGCTCGCGGCACTGGCGCATGCGCGCGGCGCGCTGCTCGCGGCGGACAACACCTGGGGATCGGGCGTCCAATACCGCCCGCTCGCGCTGGGCGCGGACATCTCGACGATGGCCGCGACCAAGTACCTCTCGGGCCACTCGGACGTGATGATGGGCACCGTCGCCACGACCGAAGCCGCATGGCGCCCGCTCAACGAACGCTGCGATGCGTTCGGCATGACCGTGAGCCCCGACGACGCGTGGCTGGTGCTGCGCGGCATGCGCACGCTGTCGGCGCGGCTGCAGATGCACGAGCGGCATGCGCTGGAGGTGGCGCACTGGCTGCAGGAGCGGCCCGAGGTGGCGACCGTGTTCTGCCCGGCACTGCCACAGCACCCGGGGCACGACCTCTGGAAACGCGATTGCAAGGGCACGAACGGGCTGCTGTCCATCGAGCTGCAGCCAGGCATCGAAAGCGCGGCGGTCGAGCGCTTCGTCGATGCACTCACGCTGTTCGGGCGTGGCTCGTCATGGGGCGGCTATGAAAGCCTGGTGGCATGGACCAACATGCGTGCGGCGCGCAGCGTGACGGATTGGAGCGGGCGCGGGGCGGTGGTGCGGTTGCACATTGGCTTGGAGGCGCCCTCGGATCTGATGGCCGATCTGGAGCGCGGGTTTGCTGCAATGCAAACCCGGCAGCAGCACGGCGCGGACGCTCAAGCCCGGTCCGGGCGCTTCGCGTAGGCCAGGGCCAGCGCGAGCCCCACCACCGCCGCGGCGCCCAGCAGCTTCACCGGACTGCTCGTCAGGCTGCGCACGGCTCGACCGCACACGGCGCCCCAGCCCTCGCGCGCGGGAAACAGCAAGGCGCGTTCATGCGGCGTGAGTGCGCGCAGGGCGCTGGGGTTCTCCTCGTCCTCGAGAACGGCCTGGGACACATCGAGTTGCGTGACGTCCTCGGGATGGCGTGGGAGAGTCGTCGGCTTGCGCATGGTCAAGATCCTCGTAGCGGAATGATCGAGCCCCGAGCTTGCGCTGCCCCGCGGCCTTCGCCCATGCGCGGGCGCAGACGCTGCGAGTAGGCCAACTTCCCGCCTGCAGCGGCGAAATCTTCGCGAGCCCGTCGATGCGGGGCGCATTCATTCATTCATTCATTCGCAGGCGCGCTTCCCCGCAGGCGAGGCGCGCAGCCGGTTCAGGAAGGTCAGCTGCACCTTCGCCGTCTCGCTGCCCTGCATTGCCGCGCGGCGCATCCACGCCCCGGCCTCGCAGCGGTCGGCCTTCACGGCCGTGCCGTACAGCGTCGGGCCGGTCAGCAGCACCATGCCGAGCATCTCCTGCGCCTCGGCGTGGCCTTCGGTGGCGGCCTGCCGCAGCTGTACGAGCATCGCGCGGTAGTCGCGGTCGGCCTGTGCTTCGAGGGCCAGCTGGAAGCGCTGTTCCGCCTGCAGTTCGACGCCCGCATCCGAAGGACGCGCGGCGCTGAGCGCGGCCACCAGCAACAGCACACCCGACAGCAGCACGCGAAAGCGCAGCGACAGGCCGGTCATCTGGTTGAGTTCGGATGGCATCGATGTTCTCCACGAATAGTGTTGTCGTGCAGGCATCGTCGCGCGGTCGCGCCGAATGGAGAAGCCGGATTTCGCGCAGGCCGCCTCAGCCGGAGACTGAGCCCGCGCCCGTGCCTCAGAACTTCGCGGTCAGCATCACCTGCAATTCGCGCCCGGGCCCCGGCATGATCAGGTTGTCCACGCTGCCATGCCCCGACACGTAGTACTTGCGGTTCGTGATGTTCTTCAGGTTCGCCGAAATCTCGTAGCGCCCGGTCTTGTAGCTCGCGGCCAGGTCTGCCGTGACATAGGAAGGCAGCGTGACGAGGTTGCTCAGCGACGCATAGCGCGCGGCCACGTAGTTGACGCCGCCGCCCGCGCTCAGGCCGTTGCCCAGGTCCTTCATGAGCCACACGAAAGCCGAGTGCCGCGGTGTGAGGGGCGCGATCTTGCCCTGCACCGGCATCGCCGCTCCAACCGGCAACTGCAGCGAACTCACCGTGGCCAGCGACTTGGTCATGCGGCCGTCGAGGTACGCATAGCCCGCGCTGATGTCCCAGCGGCCCGGCAGCTTGCCGGCCAGCGCCAGCTCCATGCCGTTGGTGCGCTGCGTGCCCACGTTGATCTGCCGTGCGGGATTGGTCGGGTCGGTGTTCTTGATGCCCGAGCGCTCCAGGTTGAACACCGCAGCAGTGAGGTTGAGCGCGCCATCCAGGAAGTCGAGCTTGGCGCCGATCTCCTTGTTCACCGTGATCTCGGGGTCGTTGGCGGTGTTGCTGGCCGACAGCGCGAAGGTCTCGGCCGAAGGCTGGAACGAGCGGCTGTACGACACGTAGTACGACTGCGTTTCGCTCGGCTGCCAGACCACGCCCGCGCGCGGGCTGAACTTGCGATCGGTGCGCGACAACGGCGCCAGCGTGCGTTCGAACGAGGTGTCCTGCCCGAAAACGTCGTAGCGCCCGCCGACCAGCGCCTTCCACTGCGGTGCCAGGGTGATCTGGTCCTGCGCGTAGAGCGCGGCGGTCTTGAAGCGCGTGTTGCTCGGGATCGCGCTGCTGGCCGTGTAGCTCGCGAGCGGAATCGGCGCGGGTGCGGCCACCGGGTTCAGGATGCTCACGCGTTCGAAGCCGGTGGCCGACGACACGGAGTACGCCCGCTTCTCCTGCTGGCCGAACTCCGCGCCCAGCAGCCATTCCTGCCTGAAGCCGCCGAGCTCGTTGCGCCATGTCAGGTCGGTCTGGTTGAACCAGCCGCTCTCGTCGCGCAGGATGAAGCCGCGCGTGCGGCCCACGGTCAGGCGAACGGGGTCGGTGGTACCGCTGGGCAGCGTGTTGTAGCGGTCGAGTCCGTAGCTGGAATAGCGCGTGGTGTTGCGCAGGCTCAGCGTGTCGCTGAAGCGGTGGTTCAGCGTGGCGGTGAACGACTGCACCTTCGTCGTGGTGGTGTCGTCGCGCTTGCCGAAGGCCGAGCCGTAGTAGGTGCCGATGGGCACGTTCACCGGGCGGCCGTTGAGCGCCGGAATGCCGAAGTCGGTGAGCCGCTGGTCGTAGGCGTTGGTGTACTGCAGCAGCAGATCGGTCTGCGGACTGAACTTGATGGCCAGCGACGGCGCGACGTTGTAGCGGTCGATGAACTGCTGGTCGCGGTAGCTGCCCGACTTCTCGCGCGCGACGTTGAGGCGAAACGCCATGTTCTCGCCGATGGGCGTGTTGAGGTCGGTGGTGAGCCGCTTGAAGTCGTGCGTGCCGAGGCCGAGCGAGACTTCGCCGAAGGCGCGGTCGAAGACCGGCTTCTTGGTCACGCGGTTGATCAGGCCGCCCGAGGAGCCGCGGCCGTACAGCACTGCGGCCGGGCCCTTCAGCACCTCGATGCGTTCGGTGTCCGAGAGATCGCGGAAGTACAGCGCGTCGTCGCGCACGCCGTCGACGAACCAGTCGGCGATGGCGGTGAAGCCGCGGATCACCACCTGGTCGCGCTGGCCGTCGCCCGCGTTGAACGACACGCCGGGCGCGTTGCGCAGCGCGTCCTGCATCGAAGTCGCGCCCTGGTCGCGCAGCAGCTGCGCCGGCACCACGTTGACCGCCTGCGGAATGTCGCGCAGGGGCGCGGAGCCCTTGGTGGCAGTGCTGCCGATGGACGGCGCATAGCCGACGTCCTGCTCGGAGCTGACGGTCACTTCCTTGAGCGTCGCATCAGCGCTCTGGGCCTGTGCCGCGCAGTGCGCGGCGGCCAGGGCGGCAACGAACAGGGACGGATGGCGCAGGCGAAAACGCAGCGCGCGAGAACGGACGGACATGGCGAAATTCCCTCAGGGCGATTTGTTCTTGAAATCGCGAAGCGCCACACCGGCTCCCCATCGATCGGATGGAGAAACCGTGTACGCCCTGCCTGGAGGAAATCTGGGTTGGGTGCCTTCGCCGGCCCGCACCGGCTCGATGGCCGGGGCTTTGGGCGAAGGGATCGCGTCGCGCGACCGCAGGATTCTAGATGCAGCGGCGCGTCAGCAGCAACGCCCCTTGCCTGCCCCGTAGCGCGCCTCCAGCCGTTCGCGGAAGAAGGCCTCGTAGCTCATCGGCGCGCGGTCCGGGTGGGTGGCCGCCATGTGCGTCAGGTAGGCGTCGTAGTCGGGCAGCCCGACCATGAGCCGCAGAGACTGCTTGAGCGAGCGCGCAAAGTAGCGCCCGGCTTCCGGCAATGCGAGGCCCATGGCGTCAGTGCGCGGCCGTGGCAGCGGCAGCGCCCACTGGCTCGAACGGCGTTTCCTTGGTGGTCGGCCGGTTGGCCGCACGCGCTGCCAGGCAGGCCTTGATGCTGTAGACCAGCACGCTCAGCACCACGAAGATGAAGAGCGCGCACAGCGCCGCGTCGAGGCGGTCGTTGAACACGATGCGCGACATGGCCTCGGGCGTCTTGGCCGGCGCCACCAGCACGCCGCTGGCGATGCCGTCGGTGTACTTGGCCGCATGCGAGAGGAAGCCGATCTTCGGGTCGGCCGAGAAGATCTTCTGCCAGCCCGCGGTGAGCGTGCACGCCAGCAGCCACACGGCAGGCGCAATCGCCACCCACGCATAGCGCTCGCGCTTCATGCGGAACAGCACGACCACGCCCAGCATCAGCGCCACCGCGGCCAGCATCTGGTTGGAGATGCCGAACAGCGGCCACAGCGTGTTGATGCCGCCCAGCGGATCGACCACGCCCTGGTACAGGAAGTAACCCCAGGCCGCGACGCACAGCGCGGTGGCGACGAGGTTGGCCGGCAGCGAGTCGGTGCGCTTGAGCGCGGGCACGAAGCTGCCCAGCAGGTCCTGCAGCATGAAGCGGCCCGCGCGCGTGCCGGCATCCACAGCCGTGAGGATGAACAGCGCCTCGAACAGGATCGCGAAGTGGTACCAGAAGGCCATCATGGCCTGCCCGCCGATCACCTGATGGAGGATGTGGGCCATGCCCACGGCCAGCGTCGGCGCACCGCCTGCGCGGCCGAGGATCGTCGTCTCGCCCACGTCCTTGGCGGTCTGCAGCAGCATCTC
This sequence comes from Variovorax sp. Varisp36, assembly GCF_047304235.1. Taxonomy (NCBI): domain Bacteria; kingdom Pseudomonadati; phylum Pseudomonadota; class Betaproteobacteria; order Burkholderiales; family Comamonadaceae; genus Variovorax; species Variovorax sp. Varisp36. The sequence continues at coordinate 33,734 of NZ_JBGLYU010000012.1, read as the reverse complement.
GGGCGTGATCACGAAGCCCCAGCTCGACACCGTGGCCGCCACCTGCTGCGCGGTCGTGCCGACCAGCGCGCCGGGGCTGTTCATCGCGAAGTAGATGCCGGGCTCGATGCACGAGGCCGCGACCAGCGCCATCACCGCGACGAAGGACTCGGCCAGCATGCCGCCGTAGCCGATGAAGCGCGCATGGCGCTCGTTGTCGAGCATCTTGGGCGTGGTGCCCGAGGAGATCAGCGCATGAAAGCCCGAGACGGCGCCGCAGGCGATGGTGATGAACAGGAACGGGAACAGGCTGCCCGCCCACACCGGGCCGTTGCCCTGCGCGAACTGCGTGACGGACGGCATCTGCAGCGTAGGCATCACGAACACGATGCCGATGGCCAGCGCGATGATGGTGCCGATCTTCAGGAAGGTCGACAGGTAGTCGCGCGGCGCCAGCAGCAGCCATACCGGCAGGCTCGCGGCAATGAAGCCGTAGCCCACCAGCATCCACGTGAGCGCCTTGCCGTCGAAGGTGAAGAGCGGGGCCCACTCGGGGTTCTGGCTCACGGCCTGGCCGCCGAAGATGGCCAGCATCAGCAGCACGAAGCCGATCAGCGACACCTCGCCGATGCGCCCCGGGCGGATGTAGCGCAGGTACACGCCCATGAACAATGCCACCGGAATCGTCGCTGCCACCGTGAAGGTGCCCCACGGCGATTCAGCCAGCGCCTTCACCACGATCAGCGCCAGCACCGCGAGGATGATGATCATGATCATGAAGGTGCCGAACAGCGCGATCATGCCGGGCACCACGCCCATCTCCTGCTTGACGAGGTCGCCGAGCGAGCGGCCGTCGCGCCGCGTGGAGATGAACAGAATGATGAAGTCCTGCACCGCGCCGGCGAACACCACGCCCGCCAGGATCCACAGCAGCCCGGGCAGGTAGCCCATTTGCGCCGCCAGCACCGGACCCACCAGCGGGCCCGCACCGGCGATGGCCGCGAAGTGGTGGCCGAACAGCACGTTCTTGTCGGTCGGCACATAGTCCAGGCCGTCGTTGTGGCGGTGTGCCGGCGTCTTGCGGTTGCCGTCCAGGCCCAGCACCTTGTCGGCGATGAACAGGCTGTAGTAGCGGTAGGCGATCAGGTAGGTGCAGATCGCGGCGGCCACCACCCAGAGGGCGTTGACGCTTTCGCCTCGGGTCAGGGCCACGGTGCCGAGCGCGAATGCGCCGACCACGGCCACGACCAGCCACACCAGATGGCGTCGGATGCTGTGCATGCGGATGTCTCCTCTATATTGAACCCGAGGAGTTTTGCCGGGCTTCGGCGCGGGCGCATCCGTCGGACTGCGCGGAGTGCATGCGTGGCTTTGCGTAATGGAAAACCCGGGTACGGCAGGCGCCGTCCCGCAGTGCAATGCCTGCGGGCCTACACGCAGGAACCGGACCAGGCGCGAATATGTGAGCCCTCATCAGGACGCGATCAGGGGGCGAAAGAATCGAAGCCATGGACACACAACCACGCTGCTGCATCGCAGGTGGCGGTCCTGCCGGCATGGTGCTGGGCCTTCTGCTGGCCCGGGCCGGCGTGCCCGTCGTCGTGCTGGAAAAGCATCTCGACTTCCTGCGCGACTTTCGCGGCGACACCGTGCACCCGTCGACGCTCGAGATCCTGCACGAGCTGGGCCTGCTCGACGCCTTCCTGCAGCGCCCGCACGACCGCATCGAGGAACTGCGCGTCACCTTCGAAGGCCGCAGCATCCCGGTGGCCGATTTCACGCACCTGCCCTCGCACAGCAAGTTCCTAGTGTTGATGCCGCAATGGGAGTTCCTCGATTTCATGTGCGACGAGGCCCGGCGCTATCCGGGCTTCGAGCTGTGGACCGATGCCGAGGTCATCGGCCTGCTGCAGGACAAGGGACGCGTCAACGGCGTGAAGGTGCGGCGCGGCGCCCGCGCGGGCCAGCCGCAGGATGTCGAGCTGCATGCTTCGCTGGTGGTGGCGGCCGATGGCCGGCATTCCGCGCTGCGCGATGCCGCGGCGCTGCCGCACATCAGCTACGGCGCACCCATCGACGCGCTGTGGATGGCCATTCCCAAGCAGGCCGGCGACCCCTCCACCACCGGGGGCTACATCGCGCGCGGGCGCTTCCTGGCGATGCTGAACCGCGGCGATTACTGGCAATGCGCCTTCGTGATTCCCAAGGGCGGCCACGCTGCGCTGCAGGCCCGGGGCATCGAGGCGTTCCATGAAGAGATCGGAAAGGTCGCTCCCTTTCTCGCCGCCCGGCTGCCATCGGCCCTGCCCGGCTGGGACGCGGTGAAGCTGCTCGAGGTGACGGTCGACCGCCTCGAGGCCTGGTCGTGCCGCGGGCTGCTGTGCATCGGCGACGCGGCCCATGCGATGTCGCCGGTGGGCGGTGTCGGCATCAATCTCGCCGTACAGGACGCCGTGGCCGCCGCGAACCTGCTGGCCCAGGCCTTGGCCGGCGCCGCGAGCGAGAAGGAAATCGACGCCCTGCTGCCCCAGCTCCAGCGCCGCCGGGAATGGCCGGTGCGCGTGACGCAGGCGGCGCAGCGCCTGATACAGGACCGCGTGCTGGTGCCCGTGCTCGGCGGCGAGCTGGCGTCCGGCTCCGGGCACCTGCCCTGGCCGCTGCGGCTGCTGGCGCGCTGGCCGCTGCTGCGCAGGCTGCCGGCGCGGACCGTGGGCATGGGCGTGCGGCCCGAGCACGTGAAGTCGCCGCGGGCGTGATGGAACTGGCATTTCGTTACACAGCCGGGGCCTGGGGAGGCCGCCGGGCAGGCCTCTGCGAGAGGTCGCTGTTGTAGACTGCCAGGTTTTTCGATCAGGCGCGTTCAAGCGGTATGGGGCAAGTTTTCAGGCGCACAAGTTTCAACGGCTCGGCGCTCATTCGCTTGCTTTCCCGACTGGCTGACATCGATGCTCGCGAACCCGCACAACCCACCGCCGACCGACTGAGCCAGTGGTTCGGCTGGACCGATGCCATCTCGCTGTCCGCGGCGCTCGATGGCGCACCGGCAACGATGGCACAGCCCGGCACCCGCGCTCCCCGCAACACCGAAGAAGGCGAATGCCAACGCGTGCGAACCGCCCTGGCGAATGCCATCGCCGAAGACAGCACCTTCGGCACCGGCAAGGACGCGACGCCCGAGTTCACCCCGTACCGCCGGCGCTACCTTGCCCGGCAACAGGCGATGGAGGCCGGTGTCGGTTCGCTGCGCAGCCGGCTGCGCTCGGCGCTGGCAGCCAGATCGCCGGCCATGGCCCGGCTGGCATCGGTGGACGTGGTCATGGCGCAGGTGCTGGAGGCGCGCGAGCACAGCCTGCTGTCGGCCGTGCCCGGGATGCTCGAAAAGCACTTCGAGCGCTTGCGCAAGGCCGCCGGGACGCCTGACGAAGCAGAGACAGACAGCGGCACCCAACCCCCCGATGCGTGGCTGGACGTGTTCCGCAAAGACGCCCAGGACGTGCTGCTCGCCGAACTGGACTTTCGATTTCAACCGGTCGAAGGGCTGCTCGAAGCACTTCGCACCCAGGCCACCAGGACCCCATGACCCGCTTCCTTCAATACGCCGTCTTTGTCGCAGGCCTGGCCGTCGTCGGCTGGGTGGGCGCCGGATACATCGGCACGAACCCGCTGGCGCTGGCCGTCACCGCGATCATTGGCGCGTCCTACCTCATGGGCGCGCTGGAACTTCATCGCTTCCAGCAGGCCACCTCCACATTGACGCAGGCCGTGGCGGACCTCTCCACCCCGCCAGAGAACCTCGGCGCATGGCTCGGCCGGCTGCATCCTTCGCTGCGCAACGCGGTGCGCCTGCGCATCGAGGGCGAACGCGTCGGCCTGCCCGGCCCGGCGATGACGCCGTACCTCGCCGGCTTTCTCGTGCTGCTGGGCATGCTCGGTACATTCGTCGGCATGGTGGTCACGCTCAAGGGCACCGGCCTCGCGCTGGAAAGCTCGACCGACCTGCAGACCATCCGCGACTCGCTGTCCGCTCCCGTGAAGGGCCTCGGACTGGCCTTCGGCACCTCCGTGGCAGGCGTGGCCGCGTCGGCGATGCTGGGCCTGGCCTCGGCGCTGAGCCGGCGCGAGCGGCTGCAGGCCGGGCAATTGCTCGACACCCAGATCGCGACCACCCTGCGCGTCTTCTCGCTCACGCATCAGCGCGAGGAATCGTTCAAGCTGCTGCAGCAGCAGGCCCACGCCATGCCCGAGCTGGTCGGCCAGCTGCAGGCCATGATGCTGGCGATGGAACGCCAGAGCCACGCGCTGAACGAACGCCTCGCCACCAGCCAGGACCTCTTCCACAGCAAGGCCGAGGCCGTGTACGGCAGCCTCGCCACTTCCGTCGACCAGTCGCTGAAGCAGAGCCTGACCGAGAGCGCACGCGTCGCCGGCGCGGCAATCCAGCCGGTCGTCGAAGCCACCATGGCCGGCATCGCGCGCGAAACGGCCACGCTGCACGACACCATCTCGCAGACCGTGCAGCAGCAGCTCGACGGCCTGTCGACCCGCTTCGAGGCCACCACCACCCGCGTGGCCGATACCTGGAAGACAGCGCTCGCTGAACACCAGCGCACGAGCGAAGCCTTGTCGAAGGACATGCGCGGCTCGCACGACCAATTCGCGCAGACCTTCGAGCAACGCTCGGCTGCGCTGGTCGACACCGTCTCCGCCCGCCTCGAGAGCGCCGTGGGCAACGTGTCGGACACCTGGGGCAGCGCGCTTGCGCAGCATCAGCGCGTGAGCGAAAAACTCTCGGGCGATGCGCGCCAGGCCCTGTCGTCGGCCGCCGCCGCCTTTGCACAGCACTCCGCGTCGCTGCTGGACACGGTCGATGGCGCACACGCGAGGCTGCAGACCGACATGGCATCGCGCGACGAGCAACGCCTCGCGGCCTGGACGCAATCGCTCACGGCCATGGCCGCCTCGCTGCAAAAGGAATGGCAGCAAGCCAGCGCACACAACGCGAGCCAGCAGCAACAACTTCTCGGAACCATGGCGCAGGCCGCGCGCGACATGTCGGCCCAGACCGAAGCGCACGCGAAGAGCACCGTCGCCGAGATCGCACAGTTGCTGCAGGCGGCTTCGGAAGCTCCACGGGCCGCGGCCGAGATCGTGTCCGAGATGGCATCGCGCGACGAACAGCGCCTCTTGGCGTGGACGCAATCGCTGGCCACCATGGCCGCATCGCTGCAGCAGGAATGGCAGCAGGCCGGCGCACACAACGCGAGCCAGCAGCAGCAACTGATCGACGCCATGGCGCAAACCGCGCGGGACATGTCGGCCCAGACCGAGGCGCATGCGAAGAACACCGTCGCCGAGATCGCGCAGCTGCTGCAAGCCGCAGCGGAAGCACCGCGCGCCGCAGCCGAGGTTGTCACCGAGCTGCGCCAGAAACTCGCCGACAGCATGACCCGCGACAACGCGATGCTGGAAGAGCGCAGCCGCATCCTCGAAACGCTGGCCACCCTGCTCGATGCCGTGAACCATGCCTCCACCGAACAGCGCACGGCCATCGACACGCTGGTGTCCGCATCGGCCGACCTGCTGGAGCGCGTGGGCAGCCGCTTCACCGAAAAGGCCGATGCGGAGTCCGAGAAGATGGCCGCCGTTGCCGCGCAGATCACCGGCAGTGCCGTCGAAGTGGCGAGCCTCGGTGAAGCCTTCGGCCTTGCCGTGCAGCTGTTCAGCCAGTCGAACGACAAGCTCGTGGGCCACCTGCAGCGCATCGAAGGCGCGCTGGGCAAGTCCATCACGCGCAGCGACGAGCAATTGGCCTACTACGTTGCGCAGGCGCGCGAAGTCATCGACCTGAGCATCATGTCGCAAAAGCAGATTGTCGAAGACATGCAGCAGATCGCCAGCCGGCAGCAACAGCAGGCACCGGTGGACAGCGAAGCATGATGCGCGAAGACCTCGATGCCGGCTTCGACGAACCGGGCGTGCCGGTGTGGGCGGTGTTCGGCGACCTGATGGCGGGCCTGCTCGGTGCCTTCGTGCTGATCCTGGTGTGCGCGATCGGCATGCAGCTGGAGCTCGCGTCCAGGCTGGAGACCGAGGTCAAGCAGCGGCAGGCCGAGGCCAAGCGCCGGCAAACGCTGGAGCAAGCTCTCGCGGGGCCGCTCGCAGCCGGCCGCGTGACGCTGAACAACGGCCGCATCGGCATCAGCGGCAGCGTGCTGTTTGCCTTCAACTCCGCGGAGCTTCAGCCCGAAGGCCGGCAACTGCTCAAGAGCCTGGCCGCGCCGCTGAGCGCGTACCTCAAGTCGCGCGACGAGATCCTGATGGTGAGCGGCTTCACCGACGACCGGCAGATGCGCGACAACGCGCGCCAATTTGCAGACAACTGGGAGCTCTCGGCGCAGCGTGCCTTGACGGTGACGCGGGCGCTGATCGAATCGGGCGTACCGTCGTCGTCGATCTTCGCGGCGGCGTTCGGATCTGAGCAGGCAGTGGCCTCGAATGCAGATGCCGATGGGCGCTCGAAGAACAGGCGCGTGGAAATGGCGCCCACGCCGAGGCCCTCCAACAATGCCGGCGCAAAGCCCCGTGACTGATCACGAGACGTGCCTCGACACCGCCGCGATGGTCGCCGCATCGATCAAGCGCGGCGATCATCGTTTCGATCCCGTGCGCTTTCGTGTCATCGAAGCGATGGCCAGGCGCGCGGCCGCGTACAGCGGCGAGGCCCGGCGCATCCTCGACGACAAGGTCGCCACGCTGCTTGCCGTGTACGGCGAGGATCTTGGAAAGGCACAGCCAGCGGATGTGGCGAAGCAGGAAGCCGCACCAGAGCGCGGGGCGCTCGCCGGCCTCGTCGATCACATTGCCCGGCATGCACCGGTGCCTGGCGACAGCTCGCCGCCCGCGGCGGGCAATGCGGCACGCGGCCTCCCTGCCTTTTCGCCTTCCACCGAACTGAAGTCGATCCGCTACTTCAAGAGCACATGGTCCAGGCTCAGCGCGGATCGGCGCTTGACGCAATCACTGGCGAAGGTGCCGGAGAACGCGGGCCCCCTCAACTCGCATCACCTCGTGCACCGTTCGCTCACGCTGATGCGCGACCTGTCGCCGGAATACCTCAACCGGTTCATGTCGTATGTCGATGCGTTGTCGTGGGTCGATCAGTTGAACGGCAGCAGCGCCGCGGCGGGCGCGGCGAGCCCGCGCACCGAAGGCCCTGCCAGGAAGAGCGGTCGCGGCAAGTCCGCCTGAACCCTCAGGGCCGCCGAGCCTGCGTCGGCTGGCGCGACCAATACACGCCGTCGAGCCTGTCGAGCCGCACCTCGCCGCCGGTCGACGGCGCATGCACGAAGCGGCCTCCGCCCACGTAGATGCCGGCATGCGTCGGTGCGAACGAGCCGAAGAGCACGAGGTCGCCGGTGCGAACGTCGGACATCGCCACCGGACTGCCGAAGGACGCCATCCGCGCCACCGTGCGCGGCGGCGACTGCCCCACGCTGTTGAGATAGACGTAGCCGATGAGGCCGCTGCAGTCGAAGCCGCCATCCGGCGTGTTGCCCCCATAGCGGTATGGCGTGCCGACCAGCCCCAGTGCATGGATCGCGATGCTGTTGGTTTGTTCGGCCGTCAGCGTGCTGGTGACGGCGGCTCCCGGCCGTGGCCCGGTGGGGCCTGCGCAGCCCAGAACCAGAAGACAGGCCCCTATCGGAAGGAGCCGAAGCAGCCACTGCGGCAGCGGCAGCAAGAGCGCATGGGAACGTTGCGTTGGCACAGGTGCGTCGGGCATGTCTGATGGCTGAGCTTGTGGACGTGCACGGACTCTAGCGCGGAACGCGACGGCTACCTGAAGATGGCCCCTCCGCAGGCCGTGCGCTGCTGCGCCGGCGCCACGGAGGAAGGAAAGAAGCTCTTACTGGCCTGCGGCGGGCGCGTTGACCGCGTCCTTCAGCGCCTTGCCGGCGGTGAACTTGGGCGCCTTGCTGGCCTTGATGGTCATCGGCTCGCCGGTCGACGGATTGCGGCCCGTGCGCTCGGGTCGGCTCGCCACGGCGAAGGTGCCGAAGCCGATCAGTTGCACCGTGTCGCCGCCGGCCAGGGCGCGCGACAGGTTTTCGATGGTGGAGTCGAGCGCGCGGGCGGCATCGGCCTTGCTGAGGTTGGTGTCGGCGGCAATGGCCGTGATGAGGTCGGTCTTGTTCAAGATGAGGTTCTTTCTTCGATCGGACGGTTGAAGGGAAATGAGTGGCGCGGAGCGCACCGGGCTCGAACTTTAAACGCCCCGCCGAGGGAGCGGGACATGCGCGCGTTTCAAAAGTGAAACATCGTGATCGATGCACGCTGGCGCGAGAAGAATCTCCAGCGCAACGAACTGCACCCACGCATTCACCGGAAGCCGAAGACCAGCAGCAGGTTGTTCGCGGGCATCGCGTGCCGCTCGCGCAACACGAGGCCTGCTCGGTGCGCCTCTGCCGTCACGTCTTCCACGCGGCGAATGCCCCATGCGGAATTTCGGGCGCGCAGATCTTCGTCGAACGCGAGGTTGCCCGGCGCCGTTGGAACTTCATCTTCCAGATACGGCCCGTACGTGATCAACACGCCGCCAGGAAGCAGATGCCGCGCGGCCCCCTGCATCAAGGCAGCGCATGTGGTCCAGGGCGCGATGTGCAGCATGTTGGCGCAGTAGATCGCGTCGAACTTCTTTTCTTCTTCAGCGGGTGCGGAACCCTGCAATGGCCATCGAGGGGCCATCACGTCGAGCAGGAGCGGCGGGCGGAGATTCGGTCGCGCGGCTTCCGCGACTCGGCTTGCAATCGCGGGGAGCATGCGGGCATCTGCGTCGGTGGGTTGCCATACCCATTGAGTCATGGTTGCCGCGAACCAGGCGGCGTGCTGCCCCGTACCGGACGCAATCTCCAACACAGTGCCGCGCTCGCCGAGGATGCGGATCAGCGCGTCCAGAATGGGCTGCTTGTTGCGGTCGGCGGCGGGGCTATGGGGAAGGTCGGGCATTCGAGGGGATTTTGATGAGGTTGTTTGAAGGACATCGGGCAAGGGTATTTCGATGTTGCCATGAAGGCCTGGCTACCGTGCATCGAGCGCCAACCCGCAAATGAAAAAGCCCCGCCGAGGCGGGGCCGTGCAACGGGCTCGATGCCGATTCAGTGGAACTCGTAGAGCGCCACTTTCTTGCTCATCTCCAATTGGCGGGACGTGCGTGCCCAGAGCTCGAAGTTGTTGAGCGACGTGCCTGCAGCGTACTGCAGCCCGAGGCTGCTGTCGCAGTGCAGATCGTTCACGGTCTGCGTCGAGCAGCGCAGGACCACCGAGCGTGCCTGGCTCGCAACGCCCGTGCTGTCGTTGAAGCGGGCGCCCTGCTGGCCCGGGCCGGGGCTCGGTGCGCGCCCGTACGCCGTGAACGACGTGGGGGGAAGTGCGCCTTGCGGCACGGTCCACGCGTCCAGGTTGCCGTCGGCGCTGAAGTCGATGAGGTTCGGATCGTTCTGGCTTGGCGCGCCGAAGACGAGGTTGCCCGTGGCCGAGCTTGCCGAGATCAGCTGCGAGCGCATTGCCGCCGTCAGGCCGACGAAGGCGACCTGACGGATCTCCCCGATGCTCTGCGCCCGCGACAGCGTGCGGTAGGACTGCGTCACATTGCCGGGATTGCCGACAGCGCCGCCCACCGGCACGAACTCGAGCTTCCAGACGCTCTGGTCGTTCAGCGCGCTGATCTGCGCGTCACTGTACTGCGGGTTCAGGAAGAACAGGCTGCTCTCCCTGTCGCTCGGGTTGCCCGCCGTCGCGGTGTTCTGGTACTCGCCGCGCAGACGGAAGACGCTGCCGGACGTCGGCGTCACGCCATCGTCCTTCGCGGCGACGAGATAGGACAGCCCCGCGGTCGGCAGGTAGACCCGCGTCGAGCCGGTGGGGGTCGTCAGCACCACCTGGCTGAAGATCGAATTGCCGTTGCCGTCCGTCTTGTTGTCGATGTTGACGTTGTAGCCCGTCGTGTAGTAGCTGAAGTCCGGCGTGTTGATCAGCTCGCGATGTTCGGAATAAGGCCGCACGCGGGCGGCGTAGGTGTAGCCGTTGCCCGACAGCTTGAGCGTGCCATTCACGTTGCGCGCAACGATGGTGTCGTAGTCGACGTTGCCGGACACGTCCGTCGTGCGGTAGCTCAGGAGCAGGTCGCCGTTCGCGCGAACGTGCTCGAAGTTGCCGCGGTCCCACTTGAGTCCGGTGGTGCCGGGCCTGAACAGGCCCGCGAAGGCGCCGGCGTTGCTGCCGTCGCGCCCCACGTACGAGCCGTTCTGGTAGTAGGTGCCGGGGTCGTCGCCGACGAACATCGTGCGGCAGGCGGGCGCGATCACGTCGGTGGCGGTGCCCGTCACGGCCGACGTGTCGTTCGGCGCATTGACGCGCTGCGACAGCGGCAGTGCAAAGCATGCCGTGACCTTGTCGAACAGCGCCGCGACCGCCGCGGGCGACGGGACCTGCGCCAGATCGCCGGCCGCGATCGGAGGCAGCGTCGGCGTGGTGCTGTCGCTGGAACGGAAAGTGATCGAAACGGGCGCGCTGCCTTCGGTCGCGGGGACGGTCTTGACCGTGATCTCGATGTTGGCGGCGGTGCCGTCGGGGCGCACGCTCACCGAGATGGCGTCGAGCACCTTGTCCGGGCCGGTGCCGTCGGCCACGAAGACGCCGGAGACCGGATCGAGGGTCCCCTGGCCCAGCGTGCTCAGCAGCGGCTGGAGGGCGGCCACCAGGCTCGTCACCTGCTGCTGGATCGAGGCTTCGGTCAGGGCGCCGGGGTTCGCCTGGATGGCACCGGCCAGGCTGGCGGGGTTGCCGTCCGGCGACAGCCGGGAAACGATGATGGTGGTCAATGGCGAGACGTTGGCCGTGCCCCCCGTGGTGCTGGCGGTCGTGCTGTAGAGCGTCAGGTCGTCGCGCTGGGCCGTGATCACCAGCGGGGCCTTGGCGCTGGCGGGCAGAGGACAGGCGTAGGCCCCTGCGCTATCGGTCTGCGTCGTGCACACGGTGGCGCCGGTCTGGTCGACGACGACGATGCTGGCGCCCGCGAAGGGCGCGCCGGTGGCGGCCACGCCGGACAGCTGCGATGAGGTCTGCGGCGGGTTCGAGGCTGGCGGCGCCGATGGCGGCGTCGACGGCGGGGCCGCTGGCGGCGACCCGGCAACGGGGAACAGGGCGGCGCCGCTGCCCCCGCCGCCGCCGCCACCACAGGCGGCCAACAACACCAGGCTGGTACTTGCCGCAGTCGCACACAGCGTTTTCTTGAAAGATGTCATGTCGGGAGGTCCTCGTAAAAAAACAGAGCCGGATGTCACAAAATGTGGAGCGCAGTGTGCGAAAGATGGCTGAAGGCCGCCTCCCCTGATCGCGGGATACGCGGCCTGTGCAAAGCAGGCAAAGCTCGCGCATCGGAAGCCCACGCGCGCCTGCGTGCGGGCCTGTCACTCACCGGTTCCCAGGAAAGAGACCTGAATGAAAACTGTGCTCGCGACACCCCCTGCGGCCGCGCTGTGCAATGACCGCCATTGACCGCGTCCGCGTCGCGCTGGTCGAGGACGAGGCCGGCACGCGCGCGCGCCTGTGCAGCGCGGTAGCCCAGAGCCCGGCGCTGGAACTGGTGTTCACGGCAGCCACGGCCGGCGAGATCCATGCCTGGCTGCGCGAGGGGCGGCCCGACGTGCTGCTGGTCGATCTCGGCCTGCCCGACGGCTCGGGCTTCGAGGTCATCGAGTGGTGCCGCCAGCTCGCGCCGAAGGCAGAGACGATGGTGATCACGATGTTCGGAGACGAGGCCAACATGATCCGGGCCTTCGAGGCCGGCGCGCGCGGCTACCTGCTCAAGGACGGCACCGAGGACGATCTGTCGCGCCACGTGCTGCAGCTGCACGCCGGCGGCTCGCCCATGTCGCCGATCATTGCGCGTCAGCTCCTGACCCGCATGGCGCCCGGCACGGCCGCGCCGATCGCTGCGGCCGCGCCCGCCGTCGCCTCGCTGTCGCCGCGCGAGACCGAAGTCCTCGCTCTGGTCTCCCGCGGCTATACCTACCCCGAACTGACGAGCCTGCTCGGCGTTTCGCTCAGTACCATCCAGACCCATGTCAAGAGCATCTACAGCAAACTTGCCGTGCATTCGAAAACCGAGGCGGTCTTCGAGGCCCGTCAACTGGGCTTGCTGGATCGCTAGCCTGACGCTCGCGCTGCTGTTGGCCGCTCCGCGCGCCGAAGCGGGCAATGCCGGCGGTGAGGGCGGTGGGGCCGACGCGGGCTTCGTGCAGATCGACCGTGCGCTCGTCACGCTCTGGCCCGATGGAAGCCCGGCCGAGGCGCCCGTCGAGCGCGCCCTGCCACATCGGTGGGACATCGACCACCCGCACAGCGGCGGCAGGGCCCGCTATCAGCTCATGCTGCCGCCGGTCCGCGGTGCGGAGCCATACGCGCTTTTTTTTCCGCGCATCGGCAACCAGGTCGAGGTGCGCGTCGGCGGCCATCTGGTGACCAAGCTGGGCGAGCTGGGCGATGAATCGACGGACATGGCCAAGCTACCGGTCCTGATGACCGTGCCGGCCGCCCTGCTCTCGCATGACGCCCCCACCGAACTGCAGGTGGATGCGGCGGTGCAGCCCGGCCGCTGGGGCGGACTCAGCGCGGTCATCTTCGGCGTCCAGTCGGTGGTCGTTCCGATGTATCGCACCAATGAACTCTGGCGCCAGTCCGCTCCCACCGCAATCACCTGGGCACTCGTGTTCATGGGGCTGATTGCGGGCGGCCTGTGGTGGCAGCACCGGGAGGGCCTGTATGGCATCTTCGCGCTGATCTCGCTGTTCGGGGTGACGACCATCTCCGGCCGGCTGCTGATCACGCCGCCGCTGCCGTGGCCGGCCTGGGGCGCGGTCGGCGGCATCGCGCTATGCGTGCTCCTGCTGCTGATGGCGCGCTTCGTCATGGTGGCGATCGCCGAGCTGCGCCCCTGGATGCGGGTTGCCTTCTGGGTGTACCTGGGGCTGTGCGTATGCGCCGTCACGGCCAGCTTTCTGTGGCACCAGCCGTTGATCTACACCTTGGTGCTCGGCAGCCTGCTACTGCCGGCGATGGTGATGATGTACAGCATCGTGCGAAAGATGTGGATGGCGCCCACGTGGGAGTCGACGCTGATGTGCCTGGCCGGCGTCACGGCGATCGTCGCCGGTGCGCGCGACTTCATGGTGGTCCGCATTCCCGAGTCGGGTTCGATGTCCTACGCCATGCTGCCGCTGGCCGTGTTCTTCCTGGTGCTGGCGATGGGCGGGACGGTCGTGGGGCACTACGTTCGCCAGGTGGCCGCATACAGGGAGCTCAATGCCTCTCTGGCGCGGCGCATCGCCGAGCGGGAAGCCGAGCTCGGCGAGTCCCATCGGCTGCAGCAGCGTCAGAGCGAGGAGCAGGCCGCGCTGCAGGAGCGCCAACGCATCATGCGCGACATCCATGATGGCGTGGGCGCACATCTGGTGGGACTGCTCAGCATGATGAAGAAAGGCGGCGCCGCGGCCGAGGCGCTGCAGGAACAGGCTCACGCGGCGCTCGACGAACTGCGCATGGCGGTCGATTCGCTGCAGCCGGTGAACGGCGACCTCGCCACGGTCCTCGCCACGCTGCGCTATCGGTTGCAGCCGCGGCTGGAGGCCGCGGGGCTGCGGGTCGAATGGGAGGTGGCGGCGCTGCCCGAGATGCGCAGCCTGACGCCGACCACGGTGCTCAACGTCCAGCGCATCCTGCTCGAAGCCTTCACCAACGTGCTGAAGCACGCAGCGGCCACCACCGTGCGCGTGACGGCAAGGCGGGTCGAAGGCCCCGACCGGCTCGAGCTGCGCGTGCAGGACGACGGAGCCGGTATTTCCGCGGAGCAGGGCCGCGTGTCCGGCCACGGCCTGGGCAACATGCGGGCACGGGCGCAGTCCATCGGCGCGGCCCTTGTCATCCAGCATGCGCAGCCGCATGGCACCATCGTCGAGCTGAGTTTGCCCATGGCTTAAGCACTAAGCGCATAGGAAGAACGGGATTCTGGCAATGTGATTTTGGCAATGAGTCTGGATATCCGATGACCATCACCATCACCGCCTTTGAACGGTCGCCCGATGGCGGCAAGGACGAAGCCGTGCACAACTGATTCGTTTCGCCTCGGCCCCAACACTAAGATCCAAAATCGCACACCATCTTTGCCAAACCAGGAAAATCAAGGAGGCCTCCATGCAACGAACGATCGTTCTCGCTCGCCTGGCTTTGCTCTTGCCGCTCTTTTTTGCAGCGGCTTCGGCAAAAGCTCACCCGGAGCAATTCGTCTGTACCGGCACATTGAGCTCTGGCTCTGGCATGGCGGGTTCATCGCTGGAAAAGAGCGGTCGGGCGACCTGCTTCTTTGAGGCCGACACCTACGCCGAACAACGGGCGCAAAAGATCTGCAGGCAGAACCAGCCGTGCGAAGTCGTCGCCATGACCCGCATCGATGGAGACAAGCGCATCATCGAACAGGTGCTTTCCATCAATGGCGTCCGGCAACCCGCGGGTGCTCTCCATGCACAAAAGGATGATGCTGCTGTGAACGGGCAAGCACGTGCAGAGGCGCTGGATTGCCCCGGCAAAACCTTCGAAACCTTCGTGGAGAAATTCGCAAACAGCATCTCCCTCCAGGCGAAGTTCACCCGCTGGCCGCTGCAATCCACTGCCATCGATGCCAAGGCGGAGCCAGAACCGAAGCCCGTGACGAAACAACTCACGCAGCGGCAAGTGACTTATCCGCTGATGACGGCGCTAGATCGTGCCAAGCGCGAAGGCAAGATCATTCGGATCGCAAAGGACGAGGACTCGGGAGGTCAGATCGAAATTGCCGGATCGAACTCCGGAGAGAAGGTCCGCTATCTCTTCAAGCGATCGGGAATGTGCTGGAAGCTGACGGCTATCGACGATCAATCGATCTAGCACGACGTTAAATCTCTCTCGGGCATTGCACCTCTAACGCGAGGTCCGAAATGCGCATTCCTTCCTTCTGGCAGTTGGCGATCCTCAGTAAGCTGGATAGATGATCATCCCCGTGCTACTCCTGCGACCATCGCGGGCTGGAAGGACGTCAATCAGATGGAAATTCGATATGAAACGACTCTTCCTGGTTTCGATGTTGATGTGGGGCCCAGTCTTGGCATACGCCCAGCAGCCACCTAACAGCGGATCACCCTGCCCGCCTGGAATGATCCCCGGTTACGGAAAATGCTATTCACCTAGCGATCCGGATCTATATGGTCCAAACGAACAACGGCAACGCAGCGCCAGGCCGAACGGCGCAGCCAACCATGGGGATGGCTGGCTTCGCTATGAAACTGGCAAATGGACGGAGAGCTTCGGAGCGTTGGCCGACGATGGGAGAGGCGTAAAGGGCTCTAGTGGCAGGTCGGAGGACAGCACAAGCGCCCAAGCTGCAAGAAAGGAAGCATTGCGCGATTGTGGCAAGCAGGATTGCCAGATCAGAATTGAGGTGCGCAATGGATGTTGGGCGGTGGCTTATGGAAAAAGCAGTACGTTCTATTTTGGTACGGAGATCGACATGGTTGGGGCCGACCCGAAAACGGCCGGCTTGAAGCTGGTTTCAAGCCAAGCAATGGCCATGTGCAAGCAAGCAAGCGATGTGAACTGCGAAGTCAGAAACACCTCTTGCAGCCTCCCGTCTCAGTGAGGGTTCGATGCTGCACACCTTTCTAAAAGGGCACATCACGCTGATGTTCGAGATGCCCGGGAACGTCACGCGCGAGATCCGGGTTCCGGTCGATCTCTCCATCGCAGACAAGGATCCGCGGCCCGCCATCTAAGGTTCGGACTGTTCGATAGGCATCCCCGACGCTCACCGCTAACCGACCGCCTCCAGCGCACCGACTTCTTGTAGGCGGCCATCCCACTTCCTACCAGAGGTGCGGAATGAGACGATGACGTACACGGCTTGCGTATTCGTTGTACCCGGGAAGATCGCGGCGCAAGATTTTTTCCTCATCAAGAAGCCGCCAGAAAAGCACCGGCAGGATGAACGGGACCAGACAGATCGTGAGCCACGAGCCAAGTGCAAGCGGCATGCCAATGAAAAGCCAGAGTGCGCCAGCGTACATGGGATGGCGCACATAAGCATAGGGGCCGCTGTCGATCACTTTTTGATCATCCGCGACACTGATGTTGGCTGCTGCATAACTATTGACCTTCAGCACCCAGAAAATAAAGAGGAACGACAAGACGATCACGATGTTCCCGACAAAGGACAGGTACGCGGGCACCGGCGAGACGCCAAATCGATAGTCGAGTGAAGGAAGGATGATAAAAATAAAAAACGCGAGGATGATGAGCGACACGATGATCTTCTGCGACCACTCTTTCTCATGCTGTGGTCCGGCATTCATACGGCGTTCGAGAAGCGGCCTGTCGTGAAGGGCGAGATAGACGGTGAAGCCGATGGTCGAGGCGGAAAAGACTGCGATAAAGAGCCAGCCTTGCCAGTATTTCCACGTGCCCGCGGGCAAGAAAATGAAGGCAACGAATACGGCCATCCCCGCAACCCCTTGCGCGATGGCTTTCTTGTAGAGCGGGTCCATAGACGAGTGAATGGTATATCCGACGCTCCGCAACAAGCGACCCAAGTGCGAAATTTCCGATGACCGCTCTGGAGGGCGAGAGCCGGCAGCTCAGAGGCCTTCGCGCCAACTTCTCCTGCGGCTACAGTCGGCCACACGCAGACGCTTGGGGAACACGATCAGTTCGCCCCGAAGCTGATTCAAATGGAATGCTCAGAGCCCATAACTGCCATCTTCACTTTAGAAGGCCTGTCTCGCGCAGAAAGAACTTCTGTTGAAGATTCCTCGATTCCTTGGCGCAATCGTCAATCGGCAGCGCCGGTACACAAAGCGCTGGCAGTTAACGAAGCAGGCAAGCGATTCAGGAGCCCTGCCCGAACTCCCGCGCATGCTCCACCGCGTACTTGATGAGCTCCGCCTGCCCCTCGATCCCCAGCCGCCGCTTGATGCTCTGCCGATGCGCCTCCACAGTGCGCACGCTCAGGCCCAGGTCACGCGCGATCTGCTTGCTCGACTCCCCTCGCCCCAGCGCAGAAAGAATCTCGCTCTCGCGCGGGGTGAGCAGCGGCCTCGGCTCCTGCGTGCGAAACAGCTTCTTCGACACGGCTGGGCTCAGGAAGGTACCGCCCGCCGACACAGCCTCGATGGCCGCGACGATCTCCGCCGCGGGCGCGTCTTTCAGCACGTAGCCGCGTGCGCCCGCCTGCAGAGCCTTCTGCACATACTCGGGGTTGTCGTACATGCTGAGCATCACGATGTGCGGCGCGCCCTGGCGTTGCAGCAGCAGCGCCGCGAGCTCGATGCCGTTCATGTCCTTCATGCCGACGTCCATCAGCATGAGGTCGGGCCGCAGGCTCTCCACCAGCGCAAGCGCTTCGGCGGCGCTGCCGGCCTCGCCGACGATCTGCAGGTTGGGCATGGAGCCGAGCCGGGCGCGCAGGCCGTCGCGCACCAGCGGGTGATCGTCCACCAGGAACAGGCGCACGGCCGCAGTAGGCATGTCCTTGGCTTGTTGTGTCGTGGTCATGCGGCCTGTGCCTTCGCGCTGCGGGCCGGCACCTCGGCCTCGATGGAGGTGCGCCCCGCGTTGGAGTTCATGGTGAGCCGCCCGCCGATGGCCTCCATGCGCTCGCGCATGTTGCGCAGGCCGATGCCGCGCCGCGGGTCGAGCTGCACGGCCTGAATGTCGAAGCCGGTGCCATCGTCGCTCACTTCCAGACGCACGCCCTCTTCGTCGTCGAAGTTCAGCGCAATGTGCACGTGCTGTGCGTGCGCGTGCTTGCGCACGTTGGTCAATGCTTCCTGCGTCAGGCGGAAGAGCGCTGTCTTCACTTCGGGCTGCAGCTCGAAGGATTCGCCGCCCATCATCATCGACGCATCGACTCCGCCCTCCTCCCTGAACTCGTCGACCAGCCGCTCCAGCGCGGCGGGCAGGCCCAGTGTGTCGAGCAAGGCGGGGCGCAGGCGGTGCGAGATGCGGCGCACCTCGATCAGCGAATCGTTGAGCCGCTGCAGCGCCTTGGCCAGCGCGGGCGGCGTGGTGGTGTGCTGCTGGCGGTCGAGCGATTCCACGGCGGACTCGATCAGCAGCTTGGCCGACACCAGCGTCTGGCTGGTGCCGTCGTGCAGCTCGCGCGCGAGGTGGCCGCGCTCTTCTTCCTGCGACTGCACCACGCGCCGCGCGAGCAGGCGCAGCTTGGCCTCTGCCGTGCGGTGCTCGCTGAGGTTCAGCAGCAGGCCGGCGGCGCTGACCACGCCAAGGCACAGTGCGGCGATGCCGGCAATCCACAGCAGCGTGGCGGTGACGTTGGCGTTCATCTGCCGATCGAGGGTGTCCATGGTCGACTGGATGTCGTCGAGGTACAGGCCGGTGCCGACCATCCAGTTCCAGCGCGGCAGCGCCGTGACGTAGCCGAGCTTGGGCGCCATCTGCGCGCTCGACGGCTTGCGCCACTCGTATTCGATGTAGCCGCCGCCGTTTTCCTTCGCGCCCTTGATCAGTTCCTGGATGGTGTAGCGGCCGCGCGAATCGCGCAGCTCCCAGAGGTTCTTGCCGACCAGTTCGGGCTGGCGCGAGTGCATGAGCGAGTTGCCCTCGAGGTCGTAGACGAAGAAGTAGCCGTCGTCGCCGTAGTTGAGCGCGGCGAGGCGGCGCAGAGCCTCGTTGCGGGTGGCTTCGTCGTCCTGGCCGGATTCGTACAGCGGAAGCAGGTTGCTCACGGCCAGGTCCACGTAGCTGCGCAGTTCGCTGCGGCGCTGGTCCATGTAGCTGCGCTCGATGAGGGCGCGCTCGCGCTGGGCGAGGTCATGCTCCTGGTGGCGCACCGCGAGGGCCACAAGCACCAGTGCGATGAGCAAGGGTGCCACAGCGAGCGCAACGATCTTGGTGCGGAGGTTCATCGGGGGGCAAGGCTACCACCGCCGCCTGGCCGGCTTTTCAGAACTCGGGGTTCGTCAGTGGCAGCAAAGCGCGGTCGTTCAGGGCGTCCAGCAGCGCATCTTGATCGGCGCCGCCTTCGAGCATCAGGTCCAGGTTCTTTCCCGTCTGCGGCCGAATGGCAAGAAAGCTGAACTCGTAGCCGAGGCCGCTTGCACGGCGGCGGCTGATACGGGCCTGCCGCAGGTCGGCTTGCCAGCTGCCGTCGGTGCTGCGCAACTGCACACCGTCGAGTTCGAAGGCGCGCACCCGCGAGGGCGCGAAAGTGCTGACCTGCGAGAAGGGAATGAACCACACGAGCCATGCAGCCAGCGGCACGACCACGCACAGCCCCACCATGGTCTTCAGAAAGCCCGCGTCGGAAGCATTGAGCAGCAGCGCAATGGCCGCCGCACCCGCCAGAGCGTAGCCCGCCGCAATCCAGGCCTGGAAACAACGCCAGCAGAAAACCACGGCGCGGCTTTGCAGCACGCCTGTGGCCGTCGGCGTGGGGCAGGCTCGAAGCGAGAGGTAGTGGTTGAGGGCCGGCACCAGGTCATCGACGGGCACCGTCAGCATCAGCTTCTTGAAGGGCCGGGTATGAACGATCAGGTAGTTGTCGCTGTCGGGAATGCCCTCGAAGGTCAGCACGTCGATCCAGTCGACGTGGCCGAGCCCTTGCACCGAGAGGCCGCTTTCGTCGACGTCGACCTGCACGCTTTCGTTGAAGGGCTTGGGCCGGCGCTCGCCGGGTTTCAACCAGCGCGCCTCGAGCCAGAGCCACGCGCGCACGACGACCACCAAACCCACCAGCCACAGCGCGAAGAGGGCAAGCCAGGCCACCATGCCCAATGCGATGTACCAACCCGTCGCCTCCAGGTCGATGACCCATACACCTGCAACGCCCATCAACAATGTGTAGGCCGTACAGAGCAACAAGATGGGCCAGATCAGGGCGGCGTCGTGCTGGGTGACCTGGATGCGCCGCGAAAAAACCGGAGGGCTCATTGAATGCCGCGGCTACCGTCCAACGGCGATGCCCACGGCCCGCGGGCGGAACTCGGTCGCGTAGTACAGCAGCGCCAGCAGCACATACCCGCCGCCCAGCAGGCACAGCCCGCTCCATCCGTGGAAGGCATACACGGCCGCCGCAATGCCCGAGGCCACCGCCGCGCAGATGAAGATGAAGGTCATGAATAGCCCGTTGAGCCGGCCGCGCAGCTCCGGCGCCAGCATGAACAGGCTGCGGAAGTTGAGCACCTGGCACAGCTGCACAGCCCCGTCGAGCAGGATGCCCGCCGCGACCAGCCCGGCCACCGAGCGGTAGTGCATGGCGACCGCACCGAGCACGAAGGACAGCAGCGCGACGACGATGGCTGCGCCGGTCGCAGGCCGCGTCCACCCCCGGTCGGCCAGCCGGCCCGCCACCGGCGCGAGCAAGGCGCCAGCGGCGCCGGCCAGCGCGAACAGCGCAATGCCGCGCTGTCCCATGCCGAACTCGTGCACCAGCGCCAGCGGCACGGCAGTCCAGAAGGCCTGGAAGGCGGAGAACATCATCCCCTGGTAGAAGCCGCGCCGGCGCAGCAGCGGCGTGTTCAGCACGATGCCGGGCAGCGAGGCCATGGTGCGCGCATAGCCCACCGAGGCATGCGGCCGGCGCTGCGGCAGCACGCGCCACAGCACGGCAATGAGCGTGGCCATCAGCGCGGCCGAGAGCCAGAACACCGCGCGCCAGCCCAGCGCGGAAGCCACCACGCTGGCAAAGGGCCGCGCCAGCATGATCCCGCCCAGCAGGCCGGCCATGATGTTGCCGACCACCTTGCCGCGCGTGGCCTCGGGCGCGAGGTGCGAGGCGAAGGGCAGCAGCACCTGCGCCGCGACCGCGCATGCGCCCACCACGAACGAGGCCACGAGGAAGGTGATGGCGGAGTTCGAAAGCGCGATGCCCACCAGCCCGATCACCGCGCCGACCAGCGCGCCCACGATGAGCTTGCGGTTCTCGACCACGTCGGCCAGCGGCACCAGCAGCAGCAGGCCGGCGCCGTAGCCGAGTTGCGTCAACGTCATGATCAGGCCGGCCAGCCCGGCATGCAGTTGCAGCGTGTCGGAGATGGGGCCGATCAACGGCTGGGCGTAGTAGATGTTGGCCACGCACAGGCCGCAGGCGATGGCGAAGACCAGCGTGAGAGCGGGCGTAAGACCGGCCGGAGAAGCAGAAGCTCTGGAGGCGGAAGAAGACATGAGGAGTCCCGGTTCGAGAGGGCAACCTTAGGGGTTAACCCGAAGCCGGGGGACCATATCACGGGAGGCCGATTCCTGCTGCGCGCAGGCCTTGCGGTCAGTCCACGCTCGTGGGCCTGCCCGAGGCCACCCACGCATCGAGCCCGCCCGTCAGCGGCAGCGCCCGCCGCGCCCCGCGTGCCAGCAGCACGCGCGCGGCCTGCGCGGCCGACACCTCGTTGGGGCAATTGCAGTACAGCACCACGTCGCGCCCTGCCGCGTGCGACAGGTCGAGGCTGCGCTGCTGCAGCGCCTTGAGCGTGTACGACTGCGCTCCCGGAATGCGGCGCGGATCGACCTGCACGCCGGCCTGCCCGCGCACGTCGATCACCAGCGGCGGCTCCTCGCCGTTCAGCAGTTCGTGCAGCTCTTCCACCGAGATGCGCGGCATGCCCGTGAGCCGCATGAAAGCGCGCCGGCGCCAGTAGCGCACCGCGAGGATCACCACCAGCACAAGAGCCACTGCCGCGGTGGCGATGCCGCCGGCCTGCGCCAGCACGGCCAGCACCTCCTGGATCTGGTTGCGAAACACCCAGCCCAGCCCGAGGAACAGCCCCGTCCAGACCAGCGCCGCGCCCACGTCGAAGCCGATGAAGCGCCGCACCGACATGCCCAGCGCCCCGGCCATCGGCGGCGCCACCACCGACACGCCCGGCACGAACTTGGCAGCCACGAGCGAGAGGCCGCCCCAATCGGTGATGAGCGATTCGCCGCGCCGCACGCAGGTGTCGGGCGACAGCGAGATGCGGCACAGCATGCGCATGAAGCGGTAGCCGAAGCGCCGCCCGGCATAGAACCACGCACCGTCGCCCAGCAGGTTGGCGATGACGGCGGCCATCACCACGCCGGGCACCGAGACATCGCCGGCTGCCAGCAGCGCGCCTGTCAGCACGAGCACCGCGGCCGCCGGCACGGGCAGCCCAAGCCGCGCGGCGAAGCTGGCGGCAAACACCACCAGGATCGCGTTCTGCACGAGCAGGGACATCAGCTGCGCCATGGCTGCCTTTGTGGCCCGGATGCCGGTCGAAGTTGCGGGGATTGCGTGCGGTTCATGCCGGCAGCGATTCTCAGGCATGGCCCAAGAACGTACCGTGCGCGGGCCATTGCCGAATGGTTTTCGGTTTTGCTCCCTCCCCTCCTGGGGGAGGGTTGGGGTGGGGGCGCGACGGCGATGGAAAAAGCGGCGCCTGTGCGAAGGCCTGCCCCCATCCCAGCCTTCCTCCAGAGGGGGAAGGAGCAAGACGAACTCAGCGCGGGGCGTCGCCCTTGCGGTATTCGGCAGTCAGTTCGTCGAGCTTCTGCTTCAGCGCCGGATCAAGCTTGTATTCGGCGGCGGCCAGCGTCGCATCCAGCTGATCGGGCCGGCTCGCACCCAGCAGAGGCGCGGTGATCAGCGGATTCGCCATGACCCACGCCACCGCCAACGTGGCCAGCGGCACGCCGGCCTCGTCCGCCAGCCTGTGCAGCTGGGCCACGGTGTTGAAGCTGCGCTCGTTCCAGTAGCGGTCCTGGTACATGCCGCCGGCGGTGCCGAGCGTGAAGCGCGTGTTCTCCTCCGGCTTCGCTCCGGGCTTGTACTTGCCAGTCAGCAATCCGCCGGCCAGCGGGTTATAGGGAATCACGCCCAGGCCTTCCTCGCTGGCCAGCGGCAGCAGCTCGCGCTCAATCTCGCGGAACAGCAGGCTGTAGCGCGGCTGCACCGACACGTAGCGCGTGAGCTTGAGCAGCTCGGCCTTGCCCAGCGCGCGCGCCAGCCGGTAGGCCAGGAAGTTCGACACGCCGATGTAGCGCGCCCGCCCCGACTTCACGATCACGTCGAGCGCCTCCAGGCTCTCTTCGAGCGGCGTCTCGCGATCGTCGCTGTGCAGCTGGTACAGGTCGACGTGGTCGGTCTGCAGCCGCTTGAGCGAAGCATCGATGGCGTCCAGCAGGTGCTTGCGCGACGCGCCCTGGTCCCAGCTGTTCGGGCCGACCTTGCCGACCGCCTTGGTGGCGACGACGAAGCGGCGGCGGCCCGCGGGGCCCTGCTTTTGCAGCCAGCGGCCGATGATTTCCTCGGTGCGGCCGGTGGTCTCGACCGTGCCGCCGAGCGGGTACACGTCGGCAGTGTCGAGGAAGTTGATGCCGCCTTCGGCCGCCTTGTCGAGGATCTGGTGCGACACCGTCTCGTCGGTCTGCAGGCCGAAAGTCATGGTGCCGAGGGCGAGCCGCGACACGGTGAGGCCTGTGCGGCCGAGACGGATGGTGGGAATGCTCATGGGGTCTCGCTCCGAGGAAGAGAGGGATGAAGAATGGCGCGGCCATCATAGGCACGGCCGCGCGATCCTGCAGGCGGCGGAGATTCAGGTGGTTTCGAGATGCACGCCGGGCGCGCCCCGGGCCACCGAGAAGCGGGCCATGGGCGCCACGGCCGAATCGGCGTTCTTCTCGTCCTCCACCGCGCGGAACTCGACCTCGCAGCCGCGGGCATCGAGCGTCACGAGCGCGTAGCCGCGCTTGTCGCCGCGGCCGTAGCACAGGTGCTCGTTCTTCGCGAGCATGTTCGCCACGTTGGCGGCACTCGGCCCTTCGGAGGTGATGGCGCCGCCGACGAATTCGGTCGCCACCGCCGGCCCTTGCGCCTCGCGCCGCAGGTCGGCGGCCCAGAAGGCGTGCACGTCGCCGCTCGCGACCAGCGCGTTGCCGCCGCGCGCCTTGTGTGCGGCCAGCCCGTCGAGCAGGCGCGCGCGGGCGGCGGCGTAGCCGTCCCATCCGTCCATCCAGTAGCCGTGCTCGGGGCCGCGCTTGCGGTCGGCCTCGGCGAGCAGCGTGGGCTGGGCGAGCACGGTCCACTGCGCGGGTGGCGCCGCGAGTTCGCGCGCGAGCCACGCCTCTTGCGCCGCGCCGAAGAAGCTGCGTTCGGGCGCGAGCCGGCCGGGGCAGTCGGCCAGCGGCGACGCGCCGCGGCCCGCGAGGCAGGCGTGGTGCGAGCGGTACTGGCGTCCGTCGGTCAGCAGCACGTCGAGCATGCGGCCGAAGCGATGGCGGCCGTAGATGGTGGCGTCGGGCCCGCGCGGGCGCATGCTGGCGGGCACCGGCATGTGCTCGTACCACGCCTGGTAGGCGGCCGCGCGAATCGCGAGGAATTGTGCGGGGTCGACGGTGCGCGGCGATAAATCGTTCGCGTAGTCGTTGGCCACTTCGTGGTCGTCCCAGGTCACGAGCCAGGGAAAGGCGGCATGCGCGGCCTGCAGGTGCGGGTCGGTCTTGTAGAGCGCGTAGCGTTCGCGGAACCCGGCCAGCTGCGTGGGAATGCCGCCCTCGTGGCGCCGCACGTGGCGCGAGCCCCAGGAGCTTTCGTAGATGTAGTCGCCGAGATGCACCACGAAGTCCAGCGGCTGCGCGGCCATGTCGCGGTAGGCGGCGTAGTAGCCCTGCTCGTACTGCTGGCAGGAGGCGAAGGCGAAGCGCAGCGGCTGCTGCGTCCCGTCGTCCTCGGCGGGCGTGGTGCGCGTGCGTCCGATCGGGCTGCGTGCGCCGCCGGCCGTGAAGCGATACCAGTAAGGGCGGCCCGGCGACAGCCCCTGCACTTCGACATGCACCGAGTGCGCAAGCTCGGCCATAGCGATCGCCGAGCCCTTCGCCACGACGCGCCTGAAGCCCTCGTCGTCGGCGACTTCCCATCGCACCTCGACGGGCGTATCGCCCATGCCGCCGCCCTGCAGCGGCTCTGGCGCCAGGCGTGTCCAGAGCACGAAGCCGTCGGCGCACGGCACGCCCGAGGCCACGCCCAGCGTGAACGGATCGCGCGACGCCGTGGCCGGCTGCGCATTCAGCCGCAGGAACGGATGGCCCAGCGAAGCGGCGGCCAGCCCGCCGCACAGCAGGCGTCGGCGCGAGAGTCTTTCTTCCTTCATCCGGGGCAATGTCCCCCGGTTCGCTCGCCCCTGTCAATCGGGCCGGATGAAAGCCGACAGTCAGGACCCTGGCTGCGAGCCCACCACCGTGACCCGCGCCGTCATGTACGGATGCACCGAGCAGACATAGTCGTACACGCCCGGCTTGTCGAAGACGCGGGCGAAGGCCTTGCCGGGCAGCAGCAGGTCGATGCCCGTCGAGCCGTCCTTGAAGACCAGGCCGTGCGGCGCGCCGTCGTCGTTCTGCCAGCTCACGCGCTGGCCGGCCTTGACGGTGATCTGCGCGGGCTCGAAGGCGAAGTTGCGGATGGCCACGTGTGCCGAGCCGCCTGCGTGCGCGCCTTCGGAAGCTGCCGTGCGCTGCAACGCGATCTTGCGCGGCGCGTTGCCCACCGCCACCGTGTGCATGGGCCCGCCGGCAAGGTCGACCACGCTGACGTCGTTCGAGCCCTCGTTGCTCACCCACAGCTTCTTGCCGTCCGCCGACAGGTCGAGCCAGTGCGGCTGCTTGCCCACAGGGATGCTGCGCACCGCCGCGTGCGTGGCCGGATCGAACAACATGACCTCGCCCGGCCCCTGCACCACCACCACACCGCTCGCCATGCCCATGAAGTGCTGCGCGATGTGCGGCGACACGCCCGTGGGAACCGGCGCGCCCCACTGGTTGGTGGCGGGGTCGAGCACCTGCACGGCGGCCACGCCGGCCAGCGTGAGGTACAGCGCCTTGCCGTCATGGCTGAACTCGAGGTCGCGCGGCGGCTTGTCGAGCGGGATCTGCGTGACCACGGCGCGCGTCGCCATGTCGATGACCACCAGCGCGAAGTGCCCCGGCTCCTGCGAAGCGACGTAGGCCTGCCGCCCGTCGGGCCGGATGGCGATGGTGTGCGGCTTGGGCACCGGCACGGTGGCGCTCACGCCGTGGGCCGAGGTGTCGACAAAGGCCACGCGGTCGTCGCCGTTGACGGCCACCAGCAGCCACTTGCCGTCGGTGGTCATGGCCAGGCCCTGCGGCCCCTTGCCCACGTCGATGGCGCGCGTGACGCGGTCGCTCGCGGCGTCGATCTCGCTCACGGCAGCGGCGCCCGAGCCGCTCACGAACACGCTGCGCCCGTTGGGCGCGACGATGATGCCGTCGGGCCCCGCCGCCACAGGCAGCGTGGCGACGACGCGCTCGGTGCCGGTGTCGATCACGCTGACGGTGCTGTCCTTGAAGTTGCCGACATAGGCCTTGGGGCCTGCTGCAAGCGCGGCGGCGGCCGAAGCCGCCAGGGCCGCAAAGATGACGAGGATGCGCGCGAAGCCGGGCATGGCGATCATGGTGAAGACCTCCTGGAAGAAGAAAGAAGAAGCAGAATCCGCAGAGGGCATGACGCATGGCATGCCCTACTTATTCCGGCGGGGGCCGAAAAAAGCTGGAATAAAAAACCGGGCTGCCACGTCATGCAGGAAGAAGGAGCCCTTGAGCCTGTCGACCGACCGCACACGCCAGTTCGAAGCCGCCGCGCTGCCGCATCTCGATGCGGCATGGAACCTTGCGCGCTGGCTGCTGCGCGACGACCAGCTGGCCGACGACGCGGTGCAGGAGGCTTATCTGCGCGCGTTCCGGTTCTTCGATGGGCTGCGCGGCGAGAGCGCCCGGCCGTGGCTGCTGGGCATCGTGCGCAACGCCTGCTACGACTGGATGCGGCAGAACCGGCAGCTCGCCGACCAGGTGGAGTTCGACGAGCTGCGCGACAGCGAGGCGGTTTCAGCACCCTCCTCGCCCGAAGCCGGCGATCCGGCGCGGCAGTGGGAGCAGCGCGCGCAGGGCGAGCGAATCAACGCCGCCATCGACGCGCTGCCGCCGGTGTACCGCGAGGTGATCGTGCTGCGCGAGCTGGAGGAGATGCGCTACGAGGACATCGCGCGCATCGCGGGCGTGCCGCTGGGCACCGTCATGTCGCGGCTGTCGCGCGCGCGGGCGATGCTGCGCGAGAGCCTGCGCGACGAACGTCCCGGCGACGCGGGAGGAAGGACACGCCATGTCAATGTCTGACGAGGAACTGGGCACGCTGATCCGACGCCATGCCGCGCGGCACATGCCGCCCGAGGGGCTGGCCGCGCGCATCGGGCAGGCGGTGCGTGCAGAGGAAGCTGTGGCCGCCTCGCCCACGCCTGCACCCGCGCCTGTGCGGCGAAACCGGGGCCTGTGGCAGGGGCTGGCATGGTTCGGCACCGGCGCGGCCACGGCCTGGGGCCTGGCGCTCGTGCTTCTGGCAACGCCGGTGCCGCCTTCGGACGCTCTCGCCGAGGGCGTCACCGCCAACCATGTGCGCTCGCTGATGGCATCGCACCTGGCCGACGTGGCCTCGTCCGACCATCACGCAGTCAAGCCGTGGTTCGCCGGCAAGCTCGACTTTTCACCGCCGGTGGTCGACCTTGCCGCGGAGGGCTTTCCGCTCGCGGGCGGGCGGCTCGACTACCTGGACGGGCGCACGGTGGCGGCGCTGGTCTACCGCTCGGGGCCGCACGTCATCAACCTGTTCGTGTGGCCGGCTGCGGATGCAAAGGTGCAGGCGCCGGTGCTCTCCGCGCGGCAGGGCTACCAGCTCGTGCACTGGACCCAGGGCGGCATGCAGGCCTGGGCCGTGTCGGATCTCAATGCAGCCGAGTTGCAGAACTTCGCGGCGCTGCTGCGCGAGCGCACCGCGACGCCCGCTGCGAAGTAGCCGGCAGCCGGCTCAGAAGGCGATGGCGGCCGGCCGGCGTGCGGCGGCACGGGCGCTTGCGATCGCCCAGCCGAAGATGCCCAGGCCCGCCAGAGCGAGCAGTGCGCCGACCCAGCCGGTCGAAGTCCAGCCCAGCCCGGCGGAAATCGCCACACCGCCGAGCCATGCGCCGAGCGCGTTGGCCATGTTGAAGGCCGAGTGGTTGAGCGCGGCGGCGAGCGTCTGCGCGTCGCCGGCCACGTCCATCAGGCGGATCTGCAGGGCCGGGCCGATGGCCACGGTCGAGCCGATGAGGAACACGGTGAATGCTGCAGCCACGACGTGGTGCGCCGCGAAGGTGAACACCGCGAGCACCAGCGCCGCATAGGCCAGGACACCGCCGATGGTGCGCATCAGCGACTTGTCGGCCAGCCGCGAGCCCACGAGGTTGCCCACCACCATGCCGAGGCCGAAGAGCGCGAGCACGATGGGCACGCCGCCCACCGGCATGCCGGCCACCTCGATCAGCGTGGGCTTGATGTAGCTGAACACCGAGAACATGCCGCCGAAGCCGATGGCCGCGATGCCCAGCGTGAACCACACCTGCTTGCGCCTGAGCGCGCCGAGTTCGCGCCAGGGGCTGGCGCCGGCGGCGGGCGCCATGTCGGGAATGTCGCGGCGAAGCAGCGCGATGGCCACCAGCGCGATGAGGCCCACGAACACGAAGGCCGCGCGCCAGCCGAAGAACTGGCCCAGCCATGCCGCGATGGGCACGCCCACCAGCGTGGCACCGGTGAGCCCCAGCATCACGAGCCCCACGGCCCGCGCGCGGCGCCCCGGCGGAGCGAGCGTGGCGGCCACCAGCGCGGCCACGCCGAAATAGGTGCCGTGCGGCAGTCCGGCGGCGAAGCGCAGCAGGTTCAGCAGCAGGTAGTTGGGAGCCGCGGCGCTGGCGAAGTTGCCGGCCGCGAACACGGCCATGAGCGCGATCAGCAGCGCGCGGCGGCGCCAGCCGGCGGCCAGCACCGCGAGCACCGGCGCGCCGATCACCACGCCGAGCGCATAGGCGCTGATGACGTGGCCGGCCTGCGGGATGCTCACGCCGATGTCCCGCGCGACCTCGGGCAGCAGGCCCATGATGACGAACTCGCCGGTGCCGATGGCGAAGCCGCCGACGCCAAGCGCGAGCACCGCGCGCAGGAAGTTGGCGGGCTTGCCCGAAGGCAGGGAAAAGGAAGAAATGTCGGTGACCGCGCTGTCCAGCGCGGGTGGGGAGGCGTTCAAGGCCAGGCTCCTGGGAGGGGTGCCCGGCGGCCGCGGGCAAGGCGCGATTTTAGGGTAAACCCTGAAATCGCGCCGATACGCAATTGCCGAAGACCTTGTACTGGCAGGGCCGCGAGGGCCTGGCCAGTGGGCTCAGATCGCCACCAGTTGCCGCACGCCCTGCGCTTCCATGTCCTTGCCGAGGCCTCGCGCGATGATCTCGCCGCGCTCCATCACGAGGTAGTCGTCGGCCAGCTCCTGCGCGAAGTCGTAGTACTGCTCGCACAGCACGATGGCCATGTCGCCGCGGTCGGCCAGCATGCGGATGACGCGGCCGATGTCCTTGATGATGCTGGGCTGGATGCCCTCGGTGGGTTCGTCGAGGATCAGCAGGCGCGGCTTGGGCGCCAGCGCCCGGGCGATGGCCAACTGCTGCTGCTGGCCGCCGGAGAGGTCGCCGCCCCTTCTGTTGATCATCTGCTTGAGCACGGGGAACAGCTCGAACAGTTCCTGCGGGATGGGCGTGCTGCCGCTCTTGTAGGCGAGGCCCATGCGCAGGTTTTCTTCCACCGTGAGCCTGGCGAAGATTTCGCGGCCTTGAGGGACGAAGCCGATGCCGTCCCTGGCCCTGTCGTAGGGCGTGGCCTTTTGGATCGGCTTGCCTTCGAGTTCGATGCTGCCGCTCTTGATGGGGACGAGGCCCATCAGCGACTTGAGCAGCGTGGTCTTGCCTACGCCGTTGCGGCCGAGCAGCACGGTGACCTTGCCGAGCGTGGCCTCGAAGCTCACGTCGCGCAGGATGTGGGAGCCGCCGTAGTACTGGTGGATGTTCTTGACTGTGAGCATGGGTTCGGTTCCTCAGCGGCCGAGATAGACCTCGATCACGCGCTCGTCGGCCTGCACTTCGTCCAGCGTGCCCTGCGCAAGCACGGAGCCGTCGCACAGCACGGTGACGATCTCGGAGATGGTGCGAATGAAGCTCATGTCGTGCTCCACCACCATCAGCGAGTGCTTGCCCTTGAGCGTGAGGAACAGCTCCGCCGTGCGCGCCGTTTCCTCGTCGGTCATGCCGGCCACAGGCTCGTCGAGCAGCAGCAGCTTCGGGTCCTGCATCAGCAGCATGCCGATTTCGAGCCACTGCTTCTGGCCGTGACTCAGGTTGCCGGCCAGGCGCGACACGCTGTCGGCGAGGTGGATGGTCTGCAGCACTTCGGCCAGCCGGTCGCTCTGCGCCGAGTCGAGCCTGAACAGCATCGACGCGCGCACGCCCTTGTCGGTCTTCAGCGCGAGCTCGAGGTTCTCGAACACGGTCAGGTGCTCGAACACCGTCGGCTTCTGGAACTTGCGGCCGATGCCCAGCTGGGCGATGTCGGCTTCGCGGTGGCGCAGCAGGTCGATGGTGCTGCCGAAAAACACGGTGCCTTCGTCAGGCCGCGTCTTGCCGGTGATGATGTCCATCATCGTGGTCTTGCCCGCACCGTTGGGGCCGATGATGCAGCGCAGTTCGCCGGGCGCAATGTCGAGCGACAGCTTGTTGATGGCCTTGAAGCCGTCGAAGCTCACGCTCACGTCCTCGAGGTAGAGGATGCGGCCATGGGTGACGTCGACCTCGCCCGGCGTGACGTGACGGCCGAAGTCGGCGGCGCGGCCACCCGATTCGGTGCTGCCGCTGTCGTAGGGCATGCCGCGGGCGCGTGCGGCGCGCTCGGCGCCAGCTTCCATCAGGTCGGGGGTCATGCGCGTGCTCCCTTCGGTTCGGCGCCCAGCGGCGCGTGCAGCGATTCCGGCTCCATGCCCTGCGAGGCGGCGAGTGCGCGTTGCGCTTCTTCGCGGCCGTCGCTCACCGCCGCCGTGGCGCCGGCCGCCGGTGCCTTCTCCCTCGACAACCACTTGCGCACCAGCCCCACGATGCCGTTCGGCAGGAACAGCGTGACGGCAATGAACAGCGCGCCCAGGAAATACAGCCAGTACTCGGGGTACGCCACCGTGAGCCAGCTCTTCGCGCCGTTGACGATGAAGGCGCCGATGATCGGCCCGATCAGCGTGGCGCGCCCGCCCACCGCCGCCCAGATGGCGATCTCGATGGAGTTGGCCGCGCTCATCTCGCCCGGGTTGATGATGCCGACCTGCGGCACGTACAGCGCGCCGGCCACGCCGCACATCACGGCGGAGATCACCCAGATCGTGAGCTTGTACGGCAGCGGGTTGTAGCCCGAGAACATCACGCGCGTCTCCGCGTCGCGGATGGCCTGCAGCACGCGGCCAAACTTGCTGCCGATGAGCCACTTCGCGAACAGGAAGAAGCCCAGCAGCGTGAGGCCGGTGAGCGCGAACAGCGTCATGCGCATCTCCTGCGTGGCGATCGGGATGTTCAGGATGCGCTTGAAGTCGGTGAAACCGTTGTTGCCGCCGAAGCCCGTCTCGTTGCGGAAGAACAGCAGCATGGCCGCGAAGGTCATGGCCTGCGTGATGATCGAGAAGTACACGCCCTTGATGCGCGAACGGAAGGCGAAGAAGCCGAACACGAAGGCGATGAGGCCCGGCACCGCGACGACCAGAATCAGCGTGGCGATGAAGCTGTCGCTGAAGGTCCAGTGCCAGGGCAGCGTCTTCCAGTCGAGGAACACCATGAAGTCCGGCAGGTCGCTCTTGTAGTTGCCGTCGCGGCCGATCTGGCGCATGAGGTACATGCCCATCATGTAGCCGCCCAGCGCGAAGAACAGGCCGTGGCCCAGCGAGAGGATGCCGGTGTAGCCCCAGATCAGGTCCATGGCCAGCGCGCAGATCGCGTAGCACATGATCTTGCCGACCAGCGCCACCGCGTAGTCGCTCATGTGCAGCGGGCTACCGGCGGGCACCCACATGTTGAGCACCGGCGCCACGGCGCAGACCACGATCAGCGCGACGAAGAAGGCCGTCCAGCCCTTGCCGCTCAGGAGCGGACCTTTGGTTGGCAACACAACCTTGCTCATGCTTCTGCGCTCCGGCCCTTCATCGCGAAGATGCCCTGCGGCCGCTTCTGGATGAAGATGATGATGAAGACAAGCACCGCGATCTTCGCGAGCACCGCGCCCGCCCAGCCTTCGATGAACTTGTTGAGAATGCCCAGCCCCAGCGCCGCATACACGGTGCCCGCGAGCTGGCCGACGCCGCCCATCACGACCACCATGAAGCTGTCGACGATGTAGCTCTGGCCGAGATCAGGGCCGACGTTGCCGATCTGGCTCAGCGCGCAGCCCGCGAGGCCCGCGATGCCGGAGCCGAGCGCGAAGGCGTAGGTGTCGATGCGTGCCGTGTTCACGCCCATGCAGGAGGCGATCGGCCGGTTCTGCGTGACGCCGCGCACGAACAGGCCCAGCCGCGTCTTGCCGATGAGCCATCCCATCGCGAGCAATACCAGCGCCGCAAAAATAATGATGCAGATGCGGTTCCACGGCAGCGTCACGTTGCTCAGCATCGAGAAGCCGCCGCTCATCCAGCCGGGGTTTTCCACGCCGACGTTCTGCGCGCCGAACAGCGTGCGCACGAGTTGCTGCAGCATCAGGCTGATGCCCCAGGTGGCGAGCAGCGTCTCGAGGGGGCGGCCGTAGAGGAAGCGGATCACGCCGCGTTCGAGCACCGCGCCGACCAGCGCCGATGCGAGGAACGACACCGGGATCGCAGCGACGAGGTACAGCCCGAACGTCGACTCGGGCAGGTACTTCTGGAAGATGCCCTGCATCACGTAGGTGGCGTAGGCGCCGATCATCATCAGCTCGCCATGCGCCATGTTGATGACGCCCATCAGCCCGTAGGTGATGGCCAGGCCCAGCGCGGCCAGCAGCAGCACCGAGCCCAGGCTGATGCCGCTGAACACGGCGTTGATGCGGTCGCCCCAGACCAGCGAGCCGTCGATGCTGGCGATGGACGCGACGATGGCGGCCTTGACGTCCGCTTCGGTTTCGTCGCCCAGGCGCTGGTTGAGCAGCAGCTTGGTGTCGGGGTTGCGGTTGCTGCCCAGTTCCTTCGCGGCCACGAGGCGCTTGGCCCTGTCGGCGCTGGTGAGCATGCTGGCGGCGCGCACCAGTTCGAGTTGCGCCTTGATCTTCGGGTTGGTCTCGGCGGCCAGCGCCTTCTCGACCATCGGGATGCGTGATTCGTCGGGCTCCTTGAACAGGGCCTGTGCGGCTTCGGCGCGCACCGCGTCGTCCTTGCTCGTGAGCTTGAGCGCGGCCTGCGCGGCATCGAGCGCGCCGCGCATGAGGTTGTTGTTGACGACGTCTTCGGCGGTGTCGGGCACTTTCAGCTCGGCGCCGGTGACGGGGTCGAAGCCTTTGTCGTCCTTCATCACGAAGACCTTGTCCTCGGTGTACTTGACTGCGTCGTCGGACATCGCCTGGATGAAGGCGGCGGTCTTCTCGTCGGCCGTGAGCACGGCCTTGTTGAGCGCGGCGATGCGGGCTTCGGATTCGCCGGAGGCGATGGCCCGGGCTTCGTCGGCGGTCAGCGCGTGGGCGGCCGATGCCATGAGGAGCATGGCGGCAAAGGCGCAGTGAAGGGTTCGTCGAAGCATCTTGAAAGTGGGATTGGGGTTGGCTCCCTCCCCTTCCGGGGGAGGGTTGGGGTG